>NZ_JBHWIE010000002.1:0-156027 GCF_042732085.1 Actinosynnema sp. NPDC059797 | reverse complement strand
TGTCCAGTAACAATCTCAAAGGAATCCTCTTGACGAGGATCATAAATTTACTGGCTATTCGGCACGCTGTTGAGTTCTCAAAGAACACGCGCTCACCATCGTGTCCCGCGTCTTACCGCGGTTCATTCCGGGGCTTTGTGTTTCCGGTGTTTCGCTTGTGTTTGAAGCTTAGCTCGTTCGTTTTCGCGGTGTCAAATCGGCCGGTTCCGGCTTCCTCGGCTCCGCGACGTCCTGAAACGCGCTTCGCATTCAATTTGCTTTGTCTTCCAGAACCGAGGCAGCACGTCGTGCTGCTTGTTCGCTTCTGGGAGCTTGCCGCCGCAGTACTCTACCCGGCCCGATTCGCGGTGTCAACCGCTCGTTCCGGGGTCTTCCTGGCGACTCGGCAAAAGGTACTCATGACCTTCGGCCAAGTCAAATCGCCTGGTCAGCGGGCTGCCGGGCGGGCGCGGGGGCCTGCCGGGCCGGGCTCTTGGCGGTCACCGGCCGGGGGCGCAGCCACAGCGAGATGGTCCGCAGGCCCTCCATCGCGGCCACGATCTGCTCCGGCGACGCCGCCTCGCGGGTGGCGACCGGCACCAGGTCGTAGCCCCAGATCCGGAACTCCTTGAGGACCGTGACCGGATCGTCGCCGAAACCACGCGTCGCCGAGGCCGAGAACTCGATGAACACGTGCGGGCGGTCCCGGCGCAGCAGGCGCACGAGCCCGGCAAGCGCGCGGTGACCGCGACCGGGCGCGTCCACGCGGACGACCGAGAGCTTGCGGCCCTGGAGGTCCGGCACCGCCTCCAGCTCCTTGTCGAGCCGGGTGGCGCGGACCTTCGCGACGTCCTCCGGGGCGTCCTCGGGCAGCGGCGCCACCGACACCCCGCCGGTCAGGGCGGGCTGGGTGACGAGTTCCCCGGTGGTCTCCCACGCGGCCGCGTCCACCAGGACCAACTGCTGCGCGACGCGCTCGGGCAGGTTGACCTCGACGTTGTGCTTGAGCAGCGCCCGCGCGGACGGGCACGGCTCGACCGCGACCACCGCGCCGCCCGCGCCGAACCGGCTGAGCATGCGCACGGTCTGGTAACCCACGTACGCGCCGACGTCGAGGAAGATCCCGTCCGGCTCGACGACCTCGTCGATCAGCGCCGACAGCCCCGGCTCCCACACGCCGTTGCTCGACAGCAGCGGCAGCATGAACGCGTCGTCGGACGGCAGGCGCAGCAGGCCGACGTCGGTCAGCACCAGGGAGCTGCGCGGCACCGCGTCGCTGTGCCGCTCGTGCTCGCGGACGACCACCCGGCGCAGGGCGTCGGCGGTCTGCTGGGCCTGGTTGGCGGCGCGCAGCCCGGCGTCGAGCCTGGAGTCGCGCTCGCGCAGCACGTCGACGACCTTGGACTCCAGCGAGTCGATGCGGTCGAGGGTGCGTTCGAGGGCGACGGTCAGCTTGTCGATGCGGTGCGCGAGCGCGTCGCCCTGCTTGGCGCGCTTGCCGGCCTCCGCGACCAGCGCATCCTCGATCTCGCGGAGCCTGCGGCCCTGCCCGGCCATGTCCGCGCGGACCCGGACCACGCCGTCGTCGACGCCGACGAGCTGGTCGGCCAGGTGGCCCTGGTTCTCGGCGTGCTGCTCCAGCTCCGCGCGCAGCACCTCCAGCTCGCCCAGCCCGATGCCGGTGGAGATGTCGTCCTGGCGGCGGACCAGCTCGGCCACGGTGCGCTCGACCCCGTCGACCAGGGAGCCGAGCACGTCGCGCATGTGGTTGTCGTAGTGGTCGAGCACGCGCAGGACCATTTTGCGCAGCTGCGGCGCCATGGGCGTGCGGCTGGCGACGCCCACGTCGGGCTGGCGCAGCAGGGCGTGCTTGGCCGAGTGCAGCGCGGTCATCGGGTCGACGGTCGGCGTGGTCTTGGGCCGGCGGGCGCGCCAGGTCCGGTAGGCGTGCTCGACGCGTTCGCGCAGCACGTCGCCGACCGCGGCGGTGCTGCGGGTGGCCCGGACGCGCTCGCGGCCCTTGAGCCCGATGGCCTCGGCGGCGGACCGGTCGTCGGCGATGGCGCGCAGGAACTTGGCGGCGGCCTGCACGTCGGGCTCGACGCCCTGGCGGCACGGCACGAAGATCACCGAGTTCTTGTCGAACAGCTCCGCGACCGCGCCGTGGTCGGAGGTGAGGATCGGGGTGCCCGCGGCCGCGTGCGCGCCGAGGGTGTGGGCGATCCGGTCGTCCGCGCCGCCGCGGTGCAGCTGGACCAGGCAGTCGACGTGGTCGAGGTCGTCGACGAGTTCGATGCGCGGGTCGGCGGCGGTGGCGAGGCGCAGGCGCTCGGCGGCCTCCGGGTGGGCTTTGGCTTCGCGGACCTCGATGCGGAGGGTGATGTCCGAGCGGTCCGGGAACGCGGAGAGGAACGCGGAGACCGCGCCGAGGACGTTGCCCTCGCGGTCGATCGCGTGGTCGGCGACGGCTCCGAAGATCACGCGTTCGTGTGGTTCGGGTTCGCGCGTGTCCACCTCGGCCACGGGCAGCGGGAGGACGCGGGCGACCGGTCCGCCCTGGCGCTCGCGGGCCGCGCGGGTGGTCTCGGAGGGGACCCAGACCTCGTTCGCGCCGCCCGGCTGCTCGTCGTCGAGCAGGTAGTCGACGACGAAGCGGCTGTCCGGGACGGGTTGCCTGGTGCCGACGCGCACCACCACCGGGTAGCCGGCGGTGGTGGAGGTGGGCAGGCCGGAGGCGCGGGCGGCGTCGTGGACGAGCTGCGCGACCGGACCGGTGCCGAGGACGGTGACGCCGAGCTGGTCGTGCAGGACGGGCGCTTCGGCGCGCGACCTGGGCACGGCGGCGGCGGGCAGGCGGCCGGACGCCACGCCGACCCCGGCGCACCAGTCGCGGAACGCCTTGCCGTCCGCACCGAACGGGTCGGGGAACTGGGTGCGGAGCGCGAGGTCGGATCGCCAGAGCGCGACGGCCCAGCGGGTGCTGCCGGGCAGGTCGGGGACCGGTTGGCAGGCCCAGGCCACGAACGCCGCCCCGCCGTCCGGGCCGAAGGCCGGGGGTGGGGTGGGGATTCGGCCGGGCTGCTCGGCCGGCTCGGACGAGGAAGCGGCGGGAACCGGGTCCTCGTGTGCCGGGGCTTCGGCGGAGGGGTCCTCGGCGACCGGCGCATCCGTGGCAGGGGCCTCGGAGGGCAGGTCTTCGGTGGCCGGGGCCTCGGCCGCTGGGGTCTCGACCGCCGGAGCCTCGGCAGCTGAAGTCTCGACAGCTGAAGTCTCGACAGCTGAAGTCTCGACAGCTGGAGCCTCGGGTGCCTCAGCCTCGGGTACCGGGGTCTCGATGTCCTGAGCCTCGGTGGCAGGGGTCTCGGTGGCAGGGACCTCGGCTGCGGGAGGTGGCGGGGCGGGGTGCGGGCTGCCGCCGGCGTAACCGTTCACCTGGCCGTTGACGTGGCCGTTGACCGATGCCCACGAGGCGTCGGCCACCCCGGCGGGCTCCTCGTCGAACTCGACGGCGGGCTCGACGGCGGGCTCTTCGGCAGCGGCTTCCCCGGCGGCTTCCTCTGCGGCGGCTCCCTCGACCGCCCGGTCCGGCGTCGCCGGCGCGGTCCACGCCTCCGGGCTGAAGGCCGAACCGGGTTGGGCGCGGGCTTCTTCGCGGTAGTCCGCGCGCAGCTCGTCGGGGATCAGGGTGCCGTCCGCGAGCTGCCCGAAGCCGTAGCGCACCCGCTGCGGCGAGTGGCCCTTGCGGATCAGGTCGGCGCGGTACGCGGTGCACAGCTCGGCCAGGTGGGGGTGCTCGGACAGCAGCACGCGCGGCCGGTCGGCGAACTCCGCCGACAGCAGCCACGGCCGCTGGGGGTCGAAGCCCGCGAAGTGGACGGTGCGCAGCGGTTCGCCCAGCGTGGTGAGGGTGCCGTCGTCCTGGCGGTGCAGGGTGCGCTGCCCCGCGTTCCACGCCGACAGCCCCACGGTCGCGTTGCGCAGGACGTGCAGGTTGACCAGGGCCGGGGCCATGTCGAGCACGGCCTTGGTGGCGTCCGGCACGCGGCGCAGCTGCTCGGCCAGCGAGCGGAGGAACGGCTCGGCGCCCGGCGCCACCAGCAGGAAGCCCGGGTCGAAGACGCCGGTCTCCAGCAGCTCGGCGGGCGTGGGCCGCAGGCCGTCGTCCGGGAGGGGGCGCAGGGCCCTGGGCAGCAGGACCAGCGGTCCGCGCCCGACGGCGTCCAGGACCAGGTCCGTCAGCGGCCGCAGGACCTTCACCCACGGGTCCAGGTACAGCACCGGCACGCCCTGGCCCAGCAGCTGCTCCAGCAGCACGGGCCGCAGCAGGCCGCACAGCTGCGCCGCGGTGCAGCCGGTGGCCAGCTCGGCCAGCTCCTCGGCCGGCACGCCCAGGTCGGCCGGGGTGACCAGGCCGGGGCCGGAGTGCTCGGGCAGGGCGTCGACCACCAGGGCCAGGAACCTGGCCTCGGGGTGGGCGGCCAGGAACGAGCTGGACAGCACCTTCACCGCGGGCAGCTCGGCGGCCCTGGCCACCGTGCACGCGATGAACGCAGGACGGGTTTCCGATCGCGCGGGCACCTCGGTCACGGTCTGCAAACCTAGCTTCTCCGAGTGCTCGGTGCGCACCACCCGCACGGGAGCTCCCCTCACAGGACCGGCAACAGGGTGCGCAACTCGTACGGCGTCACGCTGCGCCGGTACGCGTCCCACTCGGTGCGCTTGTTGCGCAGGAAGAAGTCGTACACGTGCTCGCCGAGCGCTTCGGGCAGCAGTTCGGAGTTCTCCATCTCGACCAGCGCCTCGCCCAGGTTCTGCGGCAGGTTGTCGTACCCGGCCGCGCGCCGCTCGCGATCGGTCAGCGACCACACGTCGTCCTCGGCGGGCGGCGGCAGCTCGTAGCCCTTCTCGATGCCCTTGAGGCCGGCGGCCAGGATCACCGCGTACGCCAGGTACGGGTTGCACGCCGAGTCCAGGGACCGGATCTCCACCCGGCGCGACGAGGACTTGCCCGGCGAGTACATCGGCACGCGCACCAGCGCCGACCGGTTGGCGTGGCCCCAGCACACCGCGGTGGGCGCCTCGCCTCCCACGATCAGGCGTTTGTAGGAGTTCACCCACTGGTTGGTCACGCCGGAGATCTCGCGGGCGTGCCGGAGCAGGCCGGCGACGAACATCTTGCCGGTGTCCGAGAGCTGGTAGGGGTCCTCGGCGTCGTAGAACGCGTTGCGGTCGCCCTCGAACAGCGACACGTGCGTGTGCATCCCGCTGCCCGGCTGGTCGGTGAAGGGCTTGGGCATGAACGAGGCGCGCACCCCCTGGGTGATCGCGACCTCCTTGATGACGTAGCGGAACGTCATCACGTTGTCGGCCATGGTCAGCGCGTCGGCGTAGCGCAGGTCGATCTCCTGCTGGCCGGGCGCGCCCTCGTGGTGGCTGAACTCGACCGAGATGCCCATGGCCTCCAGCGCCTCGATGGCGTGGCGCCGGAAGTGGGTCGCGGTCTCGTGGCTGGTCTGGTCGAAGAACCCGCCGTTGTCGGCCGGCACCGGCTCGCCCCCGTCGTCGGGGAGGCTCTTGAGCAGGAAGAACTCCATCTCCGGGTGCACGTAGCAGGTGAACCCGGCCTCGCTGGCCCGCGCCAGCGAGCGGCGCAGCACGTGCCTCGGGTCGGCCCACGACGGCGAGCCGTCCGGCATGGCGATGTCGCAGAACATGCGGGCGGAGTAGTGGTTGTTCTCCGCGGTGCGCCAGGGCAGGACCTGGAACGTCGACGGGTCGGGCTTGGCCACCATGTCGGACTCGTACACGCGGGCGAAGCCCTCGATCGCGGAACCGTCGAAGCCGATGCCCTCGTTGAAGGCGCCTTCGAGCTCCGCCGGGGCGATCGCGACGGACTTGAGGAAGCCCAGGACGTCCGTGAACCAGAGCCGGACGAACCGGATGTCGCGTTCCTCTAGGGTGCGGAGCACGAACTCCTGCTGGCGGTTCATGGGACGAAGCCTAGGTAAGAGCGGCCGGCCGTGCGTGGCCGCCTCGCCGGTACGCGCCTGCCCAGTCGCACCCGGCGAGCTTACCCGCAGGTCAAGGGCTTCCGCCCGTGATCGCCGGTGCGGGGTGGGCGGTGGCTCTACGATCTGCCCATGTTCCCTCGACGCGCCCTGGTCGGGTCGCTCCTGCTCGCCCTCGCGGCCGGCTGCACCTCCTCCGGTGACGGCGGCGGGCTGCCGGCCGGGTCCGAGGTGCTCGACGGGGCGGCTGCGGGCATGAGGTCGGTGAGCAGCACGCACTTCGTGATCAAGGTGGACGGCGAGCTGCCGGACGTGCCGGTCGAGGACGCCGAGGGCGACCTGAACGCCGACGGCCAGTCGAAGGGCCGGGCCAAGGTCGAGCAGTTCGGCCAGCTGATCGAGGTCGAGTACGTGCTGGTCGACCAGGACCTGTACTTCAAGGGCCCCACGGGCGGGTTCACCAAGCTGCCCGCGGCGCTGGCGGGCCAGGTGTACGACCCGACCGCGATCCTCGACCCGGAGCGCGGCGTGGCCAAGGTGCTGACCGACGCGCGCGACGAGAAGACCGTGAGCGCGGACGACGGCGTCACGGTGGTCGAGGCGACCGTGCCCAAGGACGTCGCGGCGGGCCTGGTGCCCGGGATCGACGCGGACGTGGCGTCCCGGTTCTCGGTGCGCGAGGACAAGCTGGTGAACGCGGTGTTCACGCTGCCGGGCGGCGCGAAGGTCACCATCGACCTGTCCGGGTTCAACGAGCCCGTCTCCGTCTCCGCGCCCGAATGAGGGCGGGGAGCGCCCCCGCGTCGCGCCGGCTGGCGATCGGCGCCGGGGCCGGTGCGGTGCTGCTGGGCGCGCTGGACGCGTACGTGGTCGTCGGCGTGCTCGTGGACATGGTCCGCGACCTGGGCATCCCGGTGAACAAGCTGGAGCGGGCCACGCCGGTGGTGACCGGGTACCTGCTCGGGTACGTGGCGGGGATGCCGCTGCTGGGGCAGCTGTCCGACCGGTTCGGGCGGCGGCTGGTGCTGCACGCGTGCCTGGCCGGGTTCGCGCTCGGGTCCGCGGTGACCGCGCTGGCGGGCGACCTGCCGCTGCTGGTGGCCGGGCGGGTGGTGCAGGGCCTGGCCGGCGGCGCGCTGCTGCCGGTGACGATGGCGCTGGTGGCGGACCTGTGGTCGGCGGAGCGGCGGGCCTCGGCGCTGGGCGTGGTCGGCGCGGCGCAGGAGCTGGGCAGCGTCCTGGGCACGCTGTACGGCGTCGGCGTGGCGTCGCTGTTCAACGCCTGGTCGGTGGCGGAGTCGCTGGAGCCGCAGAGCTGGCGGTGGGTGTTCTGGGTGAACCTGCCGCTGGCGGCGGTGGCGTCGGTGGTGGTGCAGCGGACCGTGCCGCGGACGGGGCGGACGGGCGTGCGGGTCGACTTCGTCGGCGGCGCGCTGCTGGCGCTGTCGCTGGGCCTGGTGGTCGTCGGGCTCTACAACCCGGACCCGTCGCGGGCGGTGCTGCCGCCGTGGGGGTGGCCGGTGCTGGGCGCGTCGGTGGCGGTGTTCGCCGCGTTCCTGTGGTGGGAGCGGCGGTCGCCGGTGCGGCTGCTGGACCCGGCGGGCGTGGAGTGGCGGCCGTTCCTGGCGTCGCTGGGCGTGTCCCTGGCGGCGGGCGCGGCGCTGATGGTGACCCTCGTGGACGTGGAGCTGTTCGCGCAGACGGTGCTGCGGCGCGACTCGGCGGCCGCGGCGGCGATGCTGGCCAGGTTCCTGGTCGCGCTGCCGGTGGGCGCGCTGGTCGGCGGGTGGCTGGCCGGGCGGGTCGGCGACCGGTGGGTGTCGTTCACCGGGCTGGTGGTCGCCGGCGCGGCGTACCTGCTGATCGCGCGGTGGCCCGCCGACGTCACGTCGTTCGTGGTCGGGCGCGACCTGGCGGTGGCCGGGTTCGGGCTGGGGCTGGTGATCGCGCCGGTGTCGGCGGCGGTGCTGCGGGTGGTGCCGGCGGCGGAGCACGGGGTGGCGTCGGCGGCGGTCGTGGTGGCACGGATGACCGGGATGCTGGTGGGCGTGGCCGGGCTGTCGGCGTGGGGCCTGCACCGGTTCCGGGAGCTGACCGCCGACCTGGACACGCCGCTGCCGTTCGGGAGGTCGGCCGAGGAGTTCGCCGCCGCGGCGGCGGCCTACGAGCGGGCGCTGACCGGTGCGCTGCTGACCGAGTACCACGAGATCTTCCTGATCACGGCGGTCGTCTGCGGGGTCGGGGCGCTGGTGTCGCTGCTGCTGCCGCGGGCGGCGCGCTGAGCCTGCTGCTCGCCGGGCCGGGTTACTCGTCGGCCTCGACGAGGATGTCCCCCTGGGTGATGACCTTGGCCTTGATGTCGTCACGGGGGGCGTCGCACTTGTCGGGCGAGTCGTTCGACGGGACGCCGTAGGCGCTCAGCTCGTCGGTGGGCGCGCCGTCGCCGGTCGGGCCGTTGTCGCGGACGAAGAACTGGCGGTGGGTGCCGCCCTCGCTGCCCACGTCCTTGATCTTGAAGATGGCGGCGTTGCCCTTGACGCTCACGCAGGTCACCCCGCCCAGGCGTTCCTTGACGCCCTCCCCGGTGTTGCGGAACAGCGCGAAGCCGCTCGCCTCGCCGCCCTCACCCTCGCCGCCGAACACGGCGAAGCCGAATTCGGTGCCCAGGGCGCTGATCCCGCTGCCGCCGATGAACGCGTCCCGGGGCGCGGGCCGGGGGGAGGCCGAGCCGCTCGCCGGGAGCAGGGCCGTGGCGACGGCGGTGGCGGCGGCGATCGCGGCGATCTTCTTCAGCATGGCGTCCTCCCGAGGGTCCGAACCCGTCACGAGCCCGTTCGCCGACGTCGGGGCCCGTGCGCTCGACCTTGGCAGGGCCGGCGGGGGCGGCGTCGGGAGGCAGGGGGCAAACCACACGAAGGAGTGCCATCCCTCTTCCCGCCCCGACCCGCTTTGAAAGAGCGGAAGGGCAGGGACGGGAAGAGGAGGTCAGTGATGAAGTTGATGATGAGGTCGGTGGTGGAGAGGTCAGCCCTCGCGCCAGCCGCTCGTGATCGGCAACCGGCGGTCGCGGCCGAACGCCTTGAAGGTGATCTTGGTGCCCGGCGGGTACTGGCGGCGCTTGTACTCGGCCCGGTCCACCATCCGGAGGACCTTGTCCACCAGTTCGTGGGAGAAGCCCATGGCGATCAGGTCCCGGTACCCCTTGTCGCCCTCGACGTAGTCGTCCAGCACCGAGTCCAGCAGCTCGTAGTCCGGCAGCGAGTCGGTGTCGACCTGCCCCGGCCGCAGCTCCGCCGACGGCGGCTTGCTGATCGAGTTCTCCGGGATCGGCGGCAGCTCGCCCAGCTTCTCGGCCTCCGCGTTGCGCCACCGCGCCAACGACCAGACCAGCGTCTTGAGCACGTCCTTGATGGGCGCGAACCCGCCGACCGCGTCGCCGTAGATGGTCGAGTAGCCCACGGCCAGCTCGGTCTTGTTGCCGGTCGCCAGCACCAGGTGCCCCTGCTGGTTCGACAGCCCCATCAGGGTCACGCCGCGGCACCGGGCCTGGACGTTCTCCTCGGCCAGCCCGGTCAGGCCGAGCTGGTCGACGAACACGTCCACCATGCGGCCGATCGGCTGCACCGAGTAGTGCACGCCGGTGCGCTGCGCCAGGTCCTCGGCGTCGGACTTCGAGTGCTCCGACGAGTACGCCGACGGCATCGACACGCCGTGGACGCGGTCGGCGCCCAGGGCGTCCACCGCCAGCGCGGCCACCACCGCCGAGTCGATGCCGCCCGACAGGCCGAGCACCACCGACTGGAACCCGTTCTTGTGCACGTAGTCGCGCAGGCCCGTGACCAGCGCGTACCACACCTCGGCCTCGTCGGACAGCGGCTCGGCGGGCGCGGGCGCGGGCAGCGGCTCGTAGGCGGGCAGCGGGTCCTCGGACAGGGTCCGGCGGCGCACCGCGAACCCGGCGAAGGACCCCTCCTCGCGGGACGCGCCGCCCGGCAGGTCGAGGTCGAGCACCACCAGGTGCTCCACGAACTGCGGTGCGCGCGTGACCAGCGCGCCGTCCGCGCCGACCACCATCGTGTCGCCGTCGAACACCAGCTCGTCCTGGCCGCCGATCAGGTTGACGTACGCCAGCGGCGCCTTCGCCTCGGCCGCGCGCCGCGCCACCAGCGGCAGGCGGGCGTCGTCCTTCTTGCGCTCGTAGGGCGAGGCGTTGGGCGAGACCACCAGGTCCACCCCGGCCCGCCCGAGCGCGGCGACCGGCCCGCCGTCCTGCCACAGGTCCTCGCAGATGACCATGCCCACCTCGAGGCCGTGGACGCGCACCACGTCCAGCTCCTCGCCCGGCGTGAAGTACCGGCGCTCGTCGAACACGCCGTAGTTGGGCAGGTGGTGCTTGTGCTGCCGGGCCACGACCCGCCCGCGGTGCAGCACGGCGGCCGAGTTGCGCATCCCGGCGGCGTCGCGGTCCAGGTAGCCGACGAACACGACCAGCTCGCCGCACCCGGCCTCGTCCAGCGCGCCGGCCAGCCCGACCAGGGCGTCCTTGGACGCCTCGGCGAACGACTCGCGCAGCGCCAGGTCCTCCACCGGGTACCCGGTCAGCACCATCTCGGGGAAGACGGCCAGGTGCGCCCCGGCCTCCACGGCCTTGCGGGACCAGTCGACGACGAGCTGGGCGTTGCCGGCCAGGTCGCCGACACAGGCGTTGACCTGGGCGAGGGCGAGTCGGAGCTGAGGCATGGGTGCATTCTCGCTCACCCGACGAGCCGGCGGCGGGCGTTGTGGCCGACGAGTCACACCTACGATCGACACGTGCGCCGATCCCTCCTCGTGCTCCTGGTCCTGCCGGTCCTCGCCTCCTGCACGTCGGTGGTGGCCGGTTCACCCGCGGCGGGGACCGTGCTGGAGCGGAGAGGGCCCGCCGGCGCCGTGCCCGCCGGGCTGGAGCGGTACTACGGGCAGGAGCTGGCCTGGGAGGACTGCGACGGCTACGCCACCAGCGGCGCCTCGGTCACCCTCCTGAAGAACCGGCCGGAGTTCGAGTGCGCGCGGCTGGAGGTGCCGCTCGACTACGACGAGCCGGACGGCGAGGTCGCCCGGCTCGCCCTGCTGCGGCAGGCCGCGAGCGGTGAGCGCACCGGGTCGCTGCTGATCAACCCGGGCGGTCCCGGCGCGTCCGGGATGACCGCCGCCGCGAGCCTGGCCGCCTCGGTCCGCTCGTCGCCGGTGGGCGAGCGGTTCGACCTGGTCGGGTTCGACCCGCGCGGGGTCGGCGCGAGCGAGCCGGCGGTCCGGTGCCTGACCGACGCCGAGCGCGACGCCGAGCGGCTCGACGTCGACGCGGACACCTCGCCGGAGGGCATCGCGCAGACCGAGGCGGAGAACCGCCGGTTCGCCGAGAAGTGCGCCCAGGCCAGCGGCACGGAGCTGCTGGCCAACGTCGGCACCCGCGACGTGGTGCGCGACCTGGACGTGATGCGGTCGGCGCTGGGCGACGAGGAGCTGACCTACCTGGGCTACTCCTACGGCACCCAGATCGGCGCGCAGTACGCGCAGGAGTTCCCCGGCAACGTGCGGGCGCTGCTGCTCGACGGCGCGGTGGACCCGGAGCAGGGCCTCGCGGAGTCGCTGATCGCGCAGGGCGCCGGGTTCCAGAAGGCGTTCGACGCGTTCGCCGCGTGGTGCGCCGGGCAGTCCGACTGCGCCCTGGGCGACGACGCCTCGAAGGCCAACCAGGCGTTCCGCGACCTCGCCGTGCCGCTGATCCAGCGGCCGGTGCCGGCCGGCGACCGGCAGCTGTCCTACACCGACGCGACCTACGGGACCCTCAAGGCGATGTACTCGCAGGAGCTGTGGGAGCCGCTGAACACCGGGCTGACCGAGCTGAAGAGCGGTCGCGGCGACGTGCTGATGCTGCTCGCGGACGCCTACTTCGAACGCGACCAGCAGGGCCGCTACAGCTCCGTCAACGACGCGTTCACCGCGGTCAACTGCGTGGACCAGCCGCCGATGACCGACCGGGCCGCGCTCGCCGACCTGGCCCGCCGGTACAAGGAGGCCGCGCCGTTCCTGGACGACGGGCAGCCCGCGGCGGCGGCGCTGGACGCGTGCGCGTTCTGGCCCGTGCCGCCGACCGCGGAGGAGCCCGAGCCGGTGTCCGGGCTGCCCCCGGTGCTGGTGGTCTCCACGACCGGCGACCCGGCCACGCCGTACGACGCGGGCGTCAGCCTGGCCCGCGAGCTGGGCGGCGGGCTGCTGACGTTCGAGGGCAACCAGCACACCGTGTACCTCCAGGGCAACGCGTGCGTGGACGCCGCCGGGCACGCCTACCTGGTCGACCTGGCGCTGCCCGCCGAGGGCACGCGCTGCTCCTGAGCCGCCTCAGGCGTCGACCGACGCGCTCCAACTGGCCAGCAGCTTGAGGCGTTCCTCGGACGGCGAGCCGACGCGGGCGGTGTAGACCGCGAGGGTCAGGTCCGGGTCGCCGGACGGCTTCAGGGCCTCGTAGTCGAGGTCCAGGTCGCCCACGACCGGGTGGTGGATCAGCTTGGTGCCGTGGGTCTTCTCCATGACCTTGTGCTGCGCCCACAGCTTGCGGAACGTCTCGTCCTTCACCGCCAGCTCGCCCACCAGCGCGGCCAGCCGGGCGTCGTCGGGGTAGCGGCCCGCGTCCAGGCGCAGGAAGGCGACCATGTCGGCGGCGACCGCGGGCCAGTCCCGGTAGAACGTGCGGGCCTCGGGGCGCAGGAACGTGTGCTTGGCCGAGTTGAGGTCCTCCGGGCTCGCCTCGTCGAAGCCGTACAGGGCGCCCGCCAAGGGGTTCCACGCCAGCACGTCCGACCGGCGGCCCATGACGAACGCGGGCACGTCGCCGACCATGTCCAGCAACCGCCGCAGGCCGGGGCGCACGCGCTGGGGCGCCGGCCGCTTGGTCGGCGTGGGGCGCACGAGGTTGCGCAGGTGGGAGCGCTCGGTCTCGTCCAGGCGCAGGACGCGGGACACCGCGTCGAGCACCGCGTCGGACACGGACGGGGTCCGGCCCTGCTCCAGGCGCATGTAGTAGTCCACGCTCACGCCGGCCAGCATCGCCAGCTCCTCGCGGCGCAGGCCGGGTACCCGCCGCCGGCCACCGGCGGGCAGGCCGACGTCGTCGGGGCGCACCCGGGCCCGGCGGGTGCGGAGGAATTCGCCGAGGTCGTGGTTCACCCCTCCAGTATGGGTGCGCCGGCCCCGCCCAACCTGGGTACTGCCAGACCCAGGGAACGCGGTACCGGGGTTGAGCGGTGCCTCTCGTAACGGGCCCGACCAGCGCCAATGTTGTTGCCATGACCTACGACCTGAACAACCGCACCGCCGTTGTCACCGGCGCCGCGAGCGGCATCGGCGCCGAGATCGCCCTCGTCCTGGCCCGGTCCGGGGCGAAGGTCGCGCTGCTGGCCCGCCGGGCCGAGCGGCTGACCGAGCTGGCCGGGAAGATCGAGGCCGAGGGCGGGCGCGCGCTCGCCGTGTCGGCCGACGTCACCCAGGACCTCGCCCCGGCCGTCGAGGCGGTCCACGCCGCGTTCGGGCGGGTGGACCTGGTGGTCAACAACGCGGGCGTCATGCTGGCCAACCCGATCACCGCGGGCCGCGACGACGAGTGGCGGCGGATGATCGACACCAACGTCTCGGGCCTGCTCAACGTGACCCGGGCGTTCACCGACGACCTGGTGGCCGCCGGGCGCGACGGCGCCGCGGACCTGGTGAACATCTCGTCCGTGGGCGCGCACAGCACCTTCCCCACCTACGCCGTGTACGTCGCGACCAAGGCCGCGGTGACGCACCTGTCGGCGAACCTGCGCACCGAGTTCGGCCCGCTGGGCGTGCGGGTGACCAACGTCGAGCCCGGCCTGGTCAGCTCCGAGCTGGGCGACCACATGGACAACCCCGAGGTGGACGCGCACCTGGCGGCGTGGCGGGAGCAGGTGCCGCCGCTGGACCCGGCCGACATCGGCGACGTGGTCGGGTTCGCCACCAGCCGGCCCAAGCACGTCAACCTGCGGCAGTTGATCGTGCTGCCGACCGTGCAGGTCTGACCCGGAACCCGCGGGGCCCGTCGACTACCGGTCGGCGGGCCCCGTCCTGCGCTTGCGGTAGGCGCGCTGCTGGCAGGCGCGGGAGCAGTACGCGCGAGGCCGCCCCGAGGCGGGCTGGGTCACCGGACCTCCGCACACCCGGCAGATTTCATCACGAGTTACATCACGCTTTTCGACGAGCAGCCCGATGCCGTCGAGCAGCCGGGCCAAGCCGAACTCGAACGACTCCGGCTGGTCGAACCCGCCCGCCTCCCACAGCGCCGTCAGCACCGGGTAGCGGTCGAAGCGGGCGAACAGCGAGTCGCGGGCGCCCCACCACTCGTCGTCGGCGACGCCGGTGCCGCGCTCGGCCCGCACCGCGTCCGCGAGGCTCCTGGCCTCCGCGTCCAGGAAGCGGCTGAGCAGCCCGACCGACGCCACCACCTCGGTCGGGGCAAGACCGGTGTCGGCGAGGATGCCGAGGGCGTGCTCGTAGTGGGCCACCGCGTTCGGGCCGGGCACGCGGCGGTTGACGGGCACCTCGGCCAGCCACGGGTGCCGCCGGCGCACCTCCCAGCCCTGCCTGGCGAACGCCTCCAGCCGAGTCCGCCAGCCACCCGGACCACTGCCGCCCGGCTCACCACGGCCCGACTCGGCAGCCCCCGCCCCATCTCCGCGCGGCCCATCCCCGCGCAACCCATCCCCGCGCAACCCATCCCCGCCTGCGGCACTCCCGCCCGCACCACTCTCACCTGGGCCGTTGGCACCTGCGCCGCCCCCGCCCGCACCATCGCCACTCTCGTCGCCCCCGTCCGCGCCGTCGGCACCCGCGCCATCGCCGCCTTGCCCCGCCCCGCCTTCCTCCACCCCGTCTTCCTCCGCCCCGCCCACGGGCACCTCCCCCAGCACGGCGTCGCACATGAGGTCGACCAGGTGGTCGCGGCCGGGCACGTGGCGGTAGAGCGACATGGTGGTGAAGCCCAGCCGCTCGGCCACCTTGCGCATCGACAGCCCGGCCAGCCCCTCCTCGTCCGCCACCGCCACGGCGGCGCCCACGATCCGCGCCAGGTTCAGCGCGGGCCGCTCGCCCCACAGCAGCTCGACGCCGAGATCCGGGTCACCCGCTTCTCCCATGCCGCACCTCCGGCGGCCATGATATACATCCCTCTTGTTTATGCCGTAAACAGACGGGAGCAATCATGGCCGAGTTCTACGTCTCCCCCACCGGGGACGACGCCGCCGCGGGCACCGCCGCCCGGCCGTTCGCCACCCTGGACCGCGCCCGGCGGGCCGCCCGGGAGGCGGGCGGCGGGGTCGTCCACCTGAGAGCGGGCACGCACCGGCTCACCGCGCCGCTCCGGCTGACCGAGGCCGACTCCGGGGTCGTCTACCAGGCGTTCGGCTACGGCACCGACGCCCAGGAGGAGGTCGTGGTCAGCGGCGGGCGCCCGGTCGGCGGGTGGCGCGAGCGGGACGGCGTGCTGCTGGCCGACGTCGGCGACCTGGTCACCCGGCACCTGACCGTGAACGGCGGGCGGGTCGAGCGGGCGGGCGTCGACGGGCTGCCCGGCCTCGTGCGCCGCACCGACACCGGTTACGTCACCGACGTGCCGCTGGACTGGGTGAACCACGCGGGCGTGGAGTTCGTGCACCGGGGCGTCTACCCGTGGACCGAGGCCCGGCTCGCCGTCGCCGCGCTCGCCCGGGACGGGGGCTCCACCGGGATCACCATGGCGCAACCCGCGTTCGGCTGGTCCCTGGAGGTCTACCGCTCCGAGTGGGAGGGCCACCGGACGACCGGCCCGGACGCGCCGACCAGGGTGGAGGGCGACCCCTCGTTCCTGGCCGAACCGGGCACCTTCGCCCTGGACCGCTCGCGCCCCGGCCGGCACGTCCTGCACTACCTGCCCCGCCCCGACGAGCAGGTGGACGCGGTCGCGCCCGAGCTGGAGGCGCTGGTGCACGCCACCGGCGTGCGGGACGTGGCCTTCCTCGGCCTGGTGTTCGCCGACACGACGTGGCTGCGGCCCGGCGGCGAGCGCGGGTTCCTGCACTACCACGCCGACGGCTGCTACGACGGCGGCGCGATCGGGAAGGTCGTGGTGGGCGAGGGCGCGTGGCTGACCGTGCCGGAGGAGCAGGTCCGGATCCCGGCGGCCGTACGGGTCGAGGACGCCGCCGGCGCGCGGTTCGAGGGCTGCCGCTTCACCCGGCTCGGCGCCTCCGCGCTCGGCGTGACCGGCGGCGCGGACGTCGTGGTGCGCGGCTGCGACTTCGACGACCTCGGCGCGTCCGCCGTCTCCGTCGTCGGCGCGCGGGACGTGCTCGTGGAGGACAACCTGGTGCGGCGGGCGGGCCTGGACCACGCCGGCTCGCCCGGTGTCTCGCTGCTGGACACCGAGCGCTGCACCGTGGCGCACAACGAAGTCCGTGACGTGCCTCACAACGGCATCGCCGCGGGTCCCGGACGCGGCACCCGCGTGCTGCGCAACCACGTCACGGGCTCGATGGGCGCGCTGGCCGACGGCGGCGGGGTCTACCTGTCCGGCCCGCAGGGCGACGACGCCGACAGCGGCGCGCTGATCAGCGGGAACGTCATCGAGGACACCCGCACGCCGTACAACTTCGGCCTCTACACCGACTACGGGGCCACGTGGGTCGTGGTCGAGGGCAACGTGGTCGCCCGCGCCGACAACACCTCCGTGCTGCACGTCAGCCCGCCGCTGGAGCACGTCGCCTACCGGGGCAACTTCTTCGACGCCGACCCGGTGGGCGCGGACGCCGTGCCCGCGGGTGTCTCCTACGCGGGCAACACCACGATCACCGACCCGGCCGCGCTGGCCGCGGCGACCGCGGCCGTGCGGGCGCGGGCCGGCCTGATCACGGCTCGACGCGGCTCTTGAGCAGGCAGAACTCGTTGCCCTCCGGGTCGGCCAGCACGTACCAGTCCACGTCGCGCTGACCCACGTCGACCTGCCGGGCGCCGAGCGCGAGCAGCCGCTCCAGCTCGGCGTCCTGGTCGCGGTCGGTGGCGTTGACGTCGATGTGCAGCCTCAGCTTCTGCCGCTTGGCCTCGTCGACCGGCTCCAGGATGATCGTCGGGTAGTTGCCGCCGTCGCGGCCGATCTCCAGCACACCCTCTTCCCGGCTCAGCACCTCGTAGTCGAGCACCTCGCACCAGAAGCGGGCGAGCGCTTCGGGATCGTTGCAGTCCAGCACGAGTTCGGTGATCCGGCACGCCATGCCGTGTGAAGCTACTCGCACTCCTGGCACATTGCCTTTCGGCGGTGTCACGCTGGGCCCCGTAACCGTGCAACGACGCCCGGGGACCCGCGACGGAGCAGGCCCCGAGGGAGGACGGTCGAAATGGCTTCCGCCGAGGTAACCGCCCCTTACGGGAACGGGGCGTCAGGCGCCCCGACCGGAAAGCGGGTGCGGATCCACCACCTGCAGGCGATGAAGGACCGCGGCGAGCCGTGGCCCATGCTCACCGCCTACGACATGTACACCGCCGAGTTGTTCGACGAGGCCGGGATCCCGGTCCTGCTGGTCGGCGACTCCGCGTCCAACAACGTCTACGGCTACGACACCTCGCTGCCGGTGACCGTGGACGAGCTGATCCCGCTCGTGCGCGGCGTCACGCGGTCGGTGAAGCAGGCGCTGGTCGTGGCCGACCTGCCGTTCGGCTCCTACCAGGTGTCGGTGGAGCAGGCCGTGGCGACCGCCGTGCGGTTCATGAAGGAGGGCCGCGCGCACGCCGTGAAGCTGGAGGGCGGGCGGCACTTCGCGCCGCACGTCGAGGCGATCGTGCGGGCGGGCATCCCGGTCATGGCCCACATCGGCTTCACGCCGCAGAGCGAGCACCAACTCGGCGGGTACCGGGTGCAGGGCCGCAACGACGCGTTCGACTCCGTGGTGGCCGACGCGCGCGCGGTCCAGGAGGCCGGGGCGTTCGCGGTCGTGCTGGAGATGGTGACCGCCGAGGTCGCCAAGCAGATCACGCACGACCTGCGCATACCGACCGTCGGCATCGGCGCGGGCCCGGACACCGACGCGCAGGTGCTCGTCTGGCAGGACATGATGGGCCTGCGGCGGGGACGCGCGCCGAAGTTCGTGAAGCGGTACGCCGACATGGCGGGCGTGATGGTGAACGCGGCCCAGCAGTTCGCCGCCGAGGTCAAGGGGCACCGGTTCCCCGGTCCCGAGCACACCTTCCACTGAGCGCGGGCGGGGCCGCCCGGGACGCGGCGGCCCCGAACCCCGTGTGATCCACTTCGCCGCCGGCTGGGGCAGAGTGGGGTCATGTACCCCGAGATCGAGCCATACGACCAGGGCCTGCTCGACGTCGGTGACGGGAACCGCGTGTACTGGGAGGTGTGCGGCAACCCGTACGGCAAGCCCGTCGTGTTCCTGCACGGGGGTCCGGGCGGCGGCTGCACCCCGGCGCAGCGCCGGCTGTTCGACCCGGCCGCGTACCGGATCGTGCTGTTCGACCAGCGCGGCTGCGGGCGGTCGGTGCCGCACGCGTCCGCACCCGGCGCGGACCTGTCGGTGAACACGACCTGGCACCTCGTGGCGGACGTGGAGAAGATCCGCGAGCACCTCGGCGTGGACCGGTGGCAGGTGTTCGGCGGGTCGTGGGGCTCGACGCTGGCGCTGGCCTACGCGCAGACCCACCCGGAGCGGGTGACCGAGATGGTGCTGCGCGGCGTGTTCCTGCTGCGCCGCAAGGAACTGGACTGGTACTACGGCGGCGGGGCGGGGTTCCTGTTCCCGGAGCTGTGGGACCGGGTGGCGGCGCTCGCGCCGGACGGCGACGTGATCGGCACGTACGCGCGGCTGCTGAACGACCCGGACCCGGCCGTGCACGGGCCCGCCGCCCTGGCGTGGAGCGTGTGGGAGGCCTCGACGATCACCCTGCTGGAGCGGCCCGAGCTGGTCGAGGCGCACGCCGACCCGAGGTACGCGCTGGCGTTCGCGCGCATCGAGAACCACTACTTCCGGCACCGGGGCTGGCTGGAGGAGGGTCAGCTGCTGCGCGACGTGGACCGGCTCGCGGGGATCCCGGCGGTGATCGTGCAGGGCCGCTACGACGTGGCCACGCCCGCCGTGTCGGCCTGGGAGCTGCACCGGGCGTGGCCGGGCTCCGAGCTGGTGGTCGTGCCGGACGCGGGCCACGCCTTCGACGAACCGGGCATCCGGCGCTCCCTGATCAACGCCACCGACCGCTTCCGCACCTGACCGCGCCCAACCCCCCGGTCCCGAACCCACAACTCACCGGTCCCGAACGTACGACTCGCGCGTTCCGAACGTACGACTCGCGATGCCCGACCGGAGGACACGCGATGTCCGAGCGGAGGACACGCCGGGTTTCGCGCGTGTCCTCCGGTCCGGACCGGCGAGTCGTACGTTCAGGACCGGCGAGTCGTGCGTTCAGGTCGGGTGAGTCGTGCGTTCAGGAGCCGTGAGTTGGGTGGTGGGGGCCGCCCAGTTGGGTGGTCAGGGCTGATTCCAGGGCTGGGCGGGCGGTGACCAGGGACGGGCCGTACCAGGTCAGGTGGCGGCCGGAGACGTGGGCCGGGCGCAGGGTGGGGAAGAACTGCGGGCCGTCGGTTCCGGTGAAGGCGTAGGGCTCGTCCGGGAGGATCACGGCGTCCGCGTGCTGGAGGTCCGCCAGGGGCGGGCGCGGGTAGCGGTCGGGGTGGTCGGCGAAGGCGTTGAGCACGCCCAGGCGGCGCAGGACGTCGCCGGCGAAGGTGTCCCGGCCCAGGACCACCCAGGGCTTGCGCCACACCGGGACCACGGCCCGCGTCCACGGCGGGGTGACCTCGCGCCACAGGGCCTCGGCCGTCGTCAGCCACGGGGGTTCCGCGTCCCACGCGGTGGCCAGGAGGCGGCGCAGCGAACCCAGGGCGGTCGGGACGGTGGCGGGCGCCTCGGTCACCCAGACGGGGATGCCGTCGGCGCGCAGCCGCATCACGTCCTCGGGCCGGTTCTCCTCGCTGTTGGCCAGCACCAGGTCCGGGCGCAGGGCCAGGACCCGGTCCACGTCCGGGTACTTGGAGCCGCCCACCCGGGCCACGTCCAGGTCGGGCGGGTGCGTGCAGTAGTCGGTGGCGCCGACCAGGGAGGTCGGGTCGAGGACCTCGGTGAGCACGGCCTCGGTGAGCGACGGCACCAGGCTGACCACCCGCCGGGGCGGGCCGGCCAGCGGGACCGGCTCGCCCAGGTCGTCGACGGGCACCATCAGACGCCGGTGATCCGCAGGCCGGCGTGGGTCTTGTACCGGCGGTTGATCGCGATCAGGTTCGCGGTGAACGCCTCGACCTGGTGGGCGTTGCGCAGCCGGCCGCCGTAGACGCCGCGGAACCCCGGCACGGTGTCGGCCAGCGCCCGCACCAGGTCGGTGGCCTCGCGGTCGTCGCCGAGCACCAGCACGTCCTCCTCGACCGACTCGACGGACAGGTCCGCCAGGGTCACCGCCGAGACGTGGTGGAACGCCGCGGTCACCCGCGACCCCGGCAGCAGCGCGGCGGCCTGCTGCGCGGCGCTGCCCTCGGGCACCGGCAGCGCGTAAGGGCCCTGCTTGTCGAAGCCCAGCGGGTTCACGCAGTCGATCACGACCTTGCCCGCCAGGGGCTCGCGCAGCGACGCCAGCAGCTCGGCGTGCCCCTCCCACGGCACCGCGACCAGCACCAGGTCCGCGCGCTCCGCGCAGCCGGCGTTGTCCGCGCCGGCGACGTGGTCGACCCCGGTCGCCGCCCGCACCTCCTCGGCCGCGGCCTCGGCGCGCTCGGCGCCGCGGGACCCGATGACGACCCGCAGGCCCGCCTTGGCCCACCGCAGCGCCAGGCCCTTGCCCTGCGCGCCCGTGCCGCCCAGGACGCCGACGGTCAGCTCACGAATACCAGTCACCGGGCCATCACATCACACGCGTTCGAAGACGACCTTCCGGCGATCCGGGTCCGCCTCGACCAGCCGCACCCGGATCCGCTCGCCCTCCGGCAGGTCCGGGCCGGTGCAGCGGCCCATCACCGGCGGCTGCGCGACGAACACGTCCGCGGCGTTGCCGTCGGCGCGCAGCACGACCGCGTCGAACTCGTGGCCCACCCGGTCGGCCAGCACCCACGCCTCGACCTGGTCCAGGCACGCCCGGTCGACCTTGCCCGCCAGCGCGTCCGAGCCGCCCATCAGCCCCGGGAGCTGCGGCAGCGCCCGCCGCAGCCACCCCGGCACGGGCTCGCCCGCGGTCACCGCCAGGCACACCTCGGTGGCGAACCGGTCGACCAGCCGCCGCAGCGGCGCGGTGACGTGCGCGTACGGCGCGCCCAGGCCCGCGTGCCCGACCACCTCCGGCACCTCGCCGTCGAACGCCGTGTACCCCGCGCCGCGCAGCAGCCGGGTCGCGTCCACGAACAGCGCCAGCGACTCCGGCCGCGCCGGGTCCAGGCCGGCCAGCAGCTCCGCGGGCGTCACGCCGTCCGGCCACGGCACGCCCAGCGCCTGCGCGGACCGCCGCAGCTCCTCCACCGCGCCGTCGTCCGCGTCCGGCAGGGTCCGCAGCACGCCGACCCCGGCGTCCAGCATGATCCTCGCCGCCGCCATGCCGGTGAGCAGCGAGACCTCCGCGTTCCAGGTCTCCACGTCGGCGCGCGGCCGGATCACCAGCTCCCAGCCGCCGTCGCCGGCCGCCACGACCTCCTGCTCGGGCAGCTGGAGCTCCACCGCGCCGCGCTCGGCCGCCCGTTCCCGGCGCAGCCTACCGAAGTCGGCCAGCGCCTCGACCGACGGGTGCGGCTCGCCCGCGTCGAACGACGCCTGCACGCCCTTGTAGTCGAACTGCGCGGTCGACCGCACCACGGCCCGCCGCACCAGCACCTCGCGCGGCTCGCCGTCGGGGCCGCACCCGAACGTCCACAGCACCGCGGGCCGCACCTGGCCGGGCAGCAGGCTCGCCGCGCCCTCCGACAGCACCGGCGGGTGCAGCGGCACGTTGCCGTCCGGCAGGTACAGCGTCTGGCCGCGCCGCCGCACCTCGGCGTCCAGCGCGCCGTCGGGTGCCACGAACGCGCCCAGGTCGGCGATCGCGTAGTGCACGCGGAAGCCGTCGCCGACCCGCTCCACCAGCAGCGCCTGGTCCAGGTCCTTCGAGCCGGGCGGGTCGATGGTCACCAGCGGCAGCGCCGTGGCGTCCTCGCGGTCGGCGTGGTCGACGTCCCCGGACACGGCCCGCTGCGCCTCGGCCAGGGCGGCGGGCGGGAACTCTGCGGGCAGGCCGAACTCGGTCCGGACGCCCCCGAAGTCCAGGCCGGGGTCCGACTCGGCCCGGCCGGTGCGGATCACCACCATGGGTGCACCCTAGACCGGCGGACCGGGTCGGAGCCGGCACCGCGGTCGGGGCGTCAGCGCTTGCCCCACTCCCGGTCGGCCCGGTCCTCGGCCTCCGTCCGCTGCCGCGCCAGGTCCAGGGCCCGCTGCGCGGTCGCCTCGTCCGGGTACGGGCCCATGCGGTCCGCGCCGCGGCAGCCCACGCCGCGCTCGACGGTGCGGTGGGTCAGGCAGTAGTACCACGCGTTCGGATCAGCAGCCATGGGACCAGGTTTCCACCCCTGTCCAGGATCCATGCGCGGTCGTGCACCCGTGCGGGTCAGGGGCGCCACTGCGGCGGCGCCTGCACGGGCAGCGGGCCCGACTGCGGGTAGGTCGGCTGCGGCACCACCGGCGGCTGCGGGCCCATCGGCGGCTGCCCCACCGGTGGCTGCGGTCCGACCTGGGGCTGCGGGAAGCCGCGCGGCGGCGTGCTCTGGTTGGCGTTGGCGTGCTCGCCCGGGATCGGGTCGAGCACGGACACCAGCGCCGTCCGGTGCTCCGGGTCGGGGATCTTCTGGCCGCCGCGGTCGCGGTAGACCAGCTCGCCGTCCGAGTCGATCTCGACCAGCACGCCGACCTCGGCCAGCTGGTCCTCGTCCAGGTCGACCAGCCGCTCCCGCCGCGACGGCACCACCCGGTACACCGGCCAGGTCAGGTGGGCGTAGGCGCGGTGGAAGTCGGCCAGCAGGTGCGCCATCTGCTGCTGCCACGGCAGCGGCATCGCCTCCACCAGCGACCGCGGCAGCACCGCGTACTGCGCGTCGGTGCCCGGCGGCCGGGTGTTGAGGTAGTCCCGCGCGGGCGTGCTCGTCGCGGGCGGTCCCGCGGGCCGCTGGATGGGTTCGTGGTTGAACACCGTCGTGCCTCCCTACACGCCCGGCCGGACGGCCAGCGGCATCAACTCGTGGTAGTCCCAGTTGATCTTGCTGATCTTGACCACGTCGCCGGTCTGCGGCGCGTGGATGTACTCGTCGTTGCCGAGGTACATGCCCACGTGGTGCACGGTGACCGGCTGCGCCGGGTTGGTCGCCCAGAAGATCAGGTCACCGGCCTTGGCCTCGCGCACGGGCAGGTGCGCGCCGCCGGACATGTACTGGTCGTTGGCCACGCGCGGGATCTTCACGCCCGCCGCGGCGAACGCCTTGACCAGGATGCCGGAGCAGTCCCAGGCGTCCGGGCCGTTGCCGCCCCACAGGTACGGCTCCCCGAGCTGCTGCCGGGTGAACTCGATGGCGGTGCCCGCGGCGTTGGAGGCGAGCAGGAAGTCGCCCGCCGCCTCGCCGCAGCCGGCCGGGTCGCTGACGTCGCCCTCCCGGCCGATCAGGAACGCCGCCATGGCCTCCCACCGGTGGTAGCGGTCCGGGAACGCCGACCGCTCCACGTCCTGCGCCGAGTCGCCGGGCCGCTGCGCCTCCCAGTCGGGCAGCTTGAGCAGCACGTCGTAGAACTTGTTGATCGCGTAGTGGGGGTCCATCACCTGCTGCGGCGTGCCCCAGCCCATCGACGGGCGCATCTGGAAGATGCCCAGCGAGTCGCGGTCGCCGTAGTCCAGGCTGCGCAGGCCCGACTCGGTCATGCCCGCCTGGATGGCGATCTGCCAGGCCAGCGGCGGCAGCTGCCGCTCCCGGCCGATGGAGATGATGTTGGCGACCGTGGTGAGCTGCTCGTCGGTGAGCCGGTCGGCGTCGCCGCGGCCCTTCTCCTCGCCGCCGCCGGTCCACGGCCCGATCGACGCGTTGCAGCTCGCCATCCGGAACGCCGACGACCCGTCGACCGGGGTGTTCTCCCGGATGACCGTCGACACGCCGTTGGTCACGACGACCGCCACCACGGCGGCCACCGCGGCGACCGCCACCACGATCTTCAGCACGCCTCAGCCCACCTTGTCGAACTTGTGCACTTTCCACCCCTCGGGGAGACGCGCCACGACCACGTAGAGCTTGCCGTCCTCCAACGGCGCCTCGAACTCCACCGAATCGGTGAACGACTTGACCGCCTTGACGGGCTGGTCGACCACCACCGGCACGTCCACCGGCTCCACGGACTCCAACTGGGGGAACATCTCGTTGGAGGTGTGCGGCTTCAGCCCCTCCAGCCACCGCTCCTTGGTGGTGCGGCCGGGTTCGAAGGCGGAGAACGCGTCGACCCACATGTCCGCGACGAGCTGCGCGTTCGGGTTGACCGGGGCCGTGGTGCCCGCCGCGGGCGTGGGGCTGGGCGCCTTGGTCGGCAGCCGCGTCGAGGTGCCCGGCGGCGGCAGCACGCCGACCTGGTTGCCCGCGCCGGACGCGACCGTGGTGGTCGGCGCGCCGGCCGCCGGTCCCCGGCCGGTCCGCTCGACGACCGCGTTGTCGATCACGATGCTGACGACGGCGACGAGCGCGGCGAAACCGATGATCGCCATGGCCAGGTGGCGGGGCGACCGCAGCGGCCACCCCCACAGGCGTCGGTACACCGCGGCCCGGCCGCGGTTGGTCCTGATCGGCATCAGCTGTCCCTGACTTCCAGCCCGCGTGACGGCCGGTAGATCACGTGGACCTGCCTGCCCGCCACGACTTCCGTCTCGGCCCGGCGCGGACCCGGCAGCACCCGGTCGTCCGCGACCCGCGACAACCCGCCGGTCACCCGCGAGGGCACCACCACCGCGTCGTCCAGCCGGTCCCAGCCCCGGTCCGCCACGGGCGGCGCGTCCACCACGCGCGAGCGGCCCGCGGGCAGCGCCGCCGGTCCGCCGCGCGACCCCGCGGGCAGGGCGGGCGCCGAGGAGCCGGGGCCGGGCCCCAGCTCGCCGACGCCGGAGCCGACGCTGTTGCCGTTGCGGTCGAGGCGCTGGGCGGTGGCGACGACCGGGTTGGCCGCCTCCGGCCGCACCCGCCGCCGGTCCCGCTGCGGCACCTCGGGGCCGTCCGGGTCGGTGTCGCGCACGGTCTCCCAGAACTCGTCCTGCGGCGTGGGCCCTTCCTTCTTCCCGCGCAGCCTGGACAGCACGCCGCCGCGCATCGGCAGGGCGCCGCTCGCGGTGCCCACGGACATCTCGACCATCTGCCACATGCGGCGCAGCGGCTTGCCGACCATGAAGCACACCAGGGTCAGCATCAGGCCCAGCAGGGTCCTGGTGAGCAGCGACAGGCCGGTCGCGCTGAAGATCGCCTGGAGCAGCAGCGCGTGCACGCCCGCCAGGACCGCCAGCACCAGCACGTTGAACACGGTGACGGCGGCGGCGCGGGCGACCTTGCGCAGCAGCTCGTGGTGGATCAGCGCGACCAGGCCGATGAGCGGTCCGGCCAGCGTGAACACCCGCAGCAGCAGCTGCGCGAGCAGCACGGCGGCCTTGGCGAACAGCTGGAACAGCGAGAACGCGACGGCCTGGAGCAGCGACAGGAACCCGGCGCCGGTGCGGCCGCCGTCGTCGCCGGTGAAGTAGCCCTGCGTGGGGCCGAGCTGGTTGTAGATGTTGGTGAACTCGGCCTTCTTCGCGTTGAGCGCGTTCTGGTCGCCGTCCTTGCTCTCGGTCAGCTCCTGCACCGTCCACGCCTGGGCGTTGAGCAGCTTGGGGCCGAACTCGGCGGCCTGCGGCGCCTCGGGCGAGCCGAACTCGCCGCGCAGCCAGCTCTGGTAGACGACCGCGTCGTGCAGCCGCGACGGCAGCACGTCCAGGGTGTCCTTGTCGTCCTCGACGTCGATGAACCCGGCCTGGATCTCCGAGGTCTTGGTGACCAGGGTGTTGTCCAGCAGGTCGTAGAACTGGGGCAGCGCGAGGGTCGAGGTCGCCAGCCACATCGCGGCCAGCGCCCACAGGCCGCGCTTGCTGATCGAGGCCAGGTCGCCCTGCCAGATCTGGCGGAACATCAGCATCGCCAGGATCAGCGCGACCAGGCCGAACCAGCGCAGGTAGACGTTGTCGTAGACCTTCTGGACGCCGTCCTTCACCGCCTGGTCCAGCGGCTGGAGCAGGCCCTGGCCGACGACCGTGTAGTGCAGGGCGTTCGTCGCGCCGACGATGTTCTTGCCGACGTTGAACAGCTCGTTGCCCATCCAGGTGTCCAGCACCGGGGTGGCGTTGGGCAGCGAGCACTTCTGCTGGTACGTGTGCCAGACCATGCCCGCGTACCCGTAGGTGAGGTACGGGGTGTCGGGCAGGCCGTTGCCGATCGGGGGGTCGATCGCGCCGACCATGCCCGAACCGGGGCGCTCGGGGTTCGGCGCCTCGCCGCACGGCGCGGCCTGGGCGGGGGTGGCGCCGATGACGACCTGGAGGCCGACGAGCGCCACCACCACGGTCATCGCGCGCCAGCGGCCCGAGCCGACGCGGGCCGGCGCGCCTTCCTCACGGGCGCGTCTGTACCGCCGCCGCGCGTACAGCGCGGCGGCGACCATCGCCACCAGCAGCAGGGTGCTCATGCCAGGCCTTCCCGTCCCGGACGGCGGTTTCCTCCCTCGCCGTGCGCCGAGTCGACCAGGTCGTCCACCAGCCCGACCTCCAGGTCTGCGGCCAGCTCGTCGTCGTAGTCGTCGGGGTGGTGCTCCTCGTAGGCGAACGGGTCGCGCGGCGGCGCGGCCTCCAGCTCGGCGGGCTCCGCGCCCTCGCGCAGGGCGTCCGGCGTGGTGTCCAGCGAGTTGCGCAGGTGCTCCAGGTGCGGCCCGGAGAAGTCGATCCGGATCCGCTCCACGCCGCCCGCGCCGTCGGCGAAGATGAACTGCCGCGGCGCGCGGTCGCGCTCGGTGCTGGTGCGCACGCCGCCGGGGCGCCGGCCCAGCGAGGCCACCACCTGCTCGTAGCCCGCGCCGACCGGCACCTTCAGCAGCCGCAGCGCGTCCTCCTGCGCCTGGTCGTCGTCCAGCCGGCCCACGAAGACCGAGTCGAGCAGGGCCACGAAGCCCTGGATCTTCAGGAAGTCCGCCGGGATCTGCGACGACAGCAGCACGCGCACGTTCCACTTGCGGGAGTCGCGGGCGAAGCGGTTCATCAGCACGCGGCCGGTGGGCACCTCGGACAGGAAGAACGCCTCGTCGATCCAGACGCCCTTGCGCAGGTCCTTCGGCCGCTCGTAGATCGACCGCTGGGTCAGCCACGCGGCGAGGTTCAGCATCTCCACGCCGAGCGCCTCGGCGTCGGTCCAGTGCTCGCGGCCCACGCCGTCCTTCGGCAGGTTGAGCCCGGCCATGGTGAGCACGGTGAGCCGGTCGTCGCGCTGCTCGTTGTACGGGTCGGCGTCCTGCTCGGGGATGAGCAGCGACATGCGCTCCCGCATCTCGTCGAGGAAGTCCGCGACCACGACCGCGTGCTCGTGGTGCTCGCTGGCGTCGCGGCGCAGGGCCTCGAACACCATGCCGGGGTGCGCGTCGGGCCGGCCGCCGACCGTGCGGACCGCGCGCAGCAGCACGATCCGGGTCTGCGGCAGCCTGGCCACCTCGAACGGCAGCAGGCCGGTGAGCACGTCCAGCACGAGGCGGCGGCGGGTGGCCGCGGCCAGCGCGCGCTCGCGCCGCCACGCCCGCTCCGCGTCGTCCTCGTCCGTGAAGTGCTCCAGCTGCGGCTCCGCAACCACCCGGTACGGGTTGAGGATGCCGGGCTGGGCGTTGAGCAGGTTGATCGGCCGCGCGTACGGGCGCAGCTCCGGCAGCTCGCACAGGGCGGCCAGCGGGCCGGACGGGTCGAGCAGCGTCCAGTGCGCGCCGGAGCGCAGCGTCTTGTAGACGATGCCGCCGCCGAGGAACGACTTGCCCGCGCCCAGGCCGGCGACCATCGCGGTCAGGCCGGAGGCGTCGCGCAGCTCCTGCGCCATCCACGGGTCCCACGCCACCGGGCGGCGGGTCGCGGTGACCGTCTCACCGAGCAGGATGCCCCGGCGGTCGCCCACCTCGGCGGTCGCCGTGGGCACGGCCGAGGCCGCCCACAGCACCGAGCCGCGGCGCAGGTAGGCCGAGGAGGACAGCGGCTCGCCCGGGATGAACTCGCGGGCGATCGCGTACTGCGCCTCGGGGTGCTCGATGGCGATCTTCGGCTTGTAGAGGTCGAGCAGGGTCTGGGCGAGCTTGAGCGCCTCGCGCTCGGTCGGCCCGGACACCGCCAGCCGCCACCAGGACCGCACCCTCGTGCCCAGCGCGGTGAAGCCCGACGTCATCTCGTCGTCGATCTCCAGCACCCGGGACGCCTGGCGGGCCAGCGACTGCGGCGGCTCCAGCTCGTGCTCGTCGGTGTAGTGGCGCACCTGCGAGCGGACCTTGCTCATCTGCCGCTGGAGCTCGCCGGAGACCTCCTCCGGGCGGCGGACGTAGATGCGCGCCGACCACTCCACCGAGGCGGGCAGCCGGTCGGACCGCTGCACCCACGGGTCGTCGACCTCGGGGATCTGGAGGCCGTGCATCAGGCCGACGGTGAGCACCGCGACGTGCCGCCGGATGCCCGCGTTCGAGCCGGTGCGCCCGCGCACCACCACGGTCGGCGCGTACGGCTCCTGGTGGAAGTCGGCGGCGTCGGTGAACGACGCCAGGTCCTCGGGCTCCCACGGCGCGCCGGGCACGGCCGGCAGGTTGCGCGGCGCGGGCAGGCCCAGCGAGCACGACCGGTGCATCAGCCAGGACATCTCCTCGGCCGTGGCCGGGCGGCCCTCCAGGCCGGCGGAGCCGATCACCTGGTCCAGGTGGTCGATCTCGGACTCGATGGCGACCAGCTCGGCGTCCACCGCGTCCGGGAAGACCTTGCGCAGCACCGGGGCCGCGCGCTCGACCGCGCGGTCCATCATGTTGCGGGTCTGCACCTGGACGCCGAGGTAGACCTCCTTCTCGGCCATCGACCGGCCCATCAGCTGCTGCTGCTCGCCGACCATGTAGTCGTCGAAGCTCAGCGTGCCGGGGGTGTCCGGGAGCCGGCGCACGGCGTTGTGCACGTGCGCCTCGGCCCACATCCGGATCGGGTAGGGCCGGTTCGTCACGCGCAGGTGCATCCAGCGGCCCTGGAGCTCGGCGTACTGGCCCGCGATCGCGGCGATCAGGTCCTGCCGCTGGGAGTCCGAGCGGAACGACCAGCGCTGCGGCGCGAGCCGGTACCAGGCGTAGACCTCCTGGCCGGTGCGCAGCAGGTGGCCGTCGATGCTGCGGGCCGAGATCGACGGGGTGTAGCTGGGCACTGCCTGCTCGCCGGGCAGGCGGCGGCCGCGCTTGCTGTAGACCTTGCGGTCGTCGCGGGCGGCGGCTGCGTGCTGGGCGACGTGCGCAGCGGAGCGTCGGTTGCGGTCACGCCGGCGTCCGAACACCGCGCACCTCCTTCTGACGGCGGTCTGGGCCCTTCCGCTTCACGCGCTTGCGCGGGCGGTGCTGGCTGACCCGGATCCGGGCGGCGCTGGCGGCGCCGCCGCGGCCGGAGGTCGTCTCGCGCGGCGAGGTCAGCTCGCGCACCCACATCGTCATCACCGACGACAGGGGGCGCTCGTGGCTGATCCGCGCGCAGATGAAGCGGGTCAGGGCGATCGTGATCACGAAGCCCCAGCCGGTGTTGATGAAGTCGAACCCGAACCCGATCTGCCGCTGGACCGCGGTGACCAGCAGGAAGACCACGATGCCGACGCCCCACGCGACGTAGCGCGCACGCCAGGGGAACGTTGCCCTGGGCGGCCCGAGCCAGACGGCGTCGACCCGGTAGACCTCGTCGTCAGTGCGTACCCGCAAGGGTCACCCGCCGGTGAACAGGCCGGCGATCCACGAGCCGATGTTGGCGCCCGCGTCCGTGGTCACGGCCAGTCCGACGATCGCCAGCGCGATGATCACCCCGCCCAGGCGGCGCATGACCCCGGCGTTGTCGCCCTTGCCACCGCCCAGCCACAGCAGGAGCACGGCGACCGTGAGCAGGAGCAGGGGCAGCAGGTTGTCGAGGATCCACTGGCGCACCCCGCCTGTGCCCAGGGCGGGCTGTTGCTGCGCGAGTGTTACCAGGGTCATGGCCGTCATTGCAGTACTCCTGAGTACGCAGGACTTCGCCGGTCGGACCGAGGGGTGTCCGGCCGGGTGTGCGCTATCGAGTAGAACACGTCTTCGTCACGAGGTGTATCGGTCCGTTAGCTGTGCGTAGATCAACAACCATTCCCCTGACTGTCGATTACGTCTAATCTAGCCACAGACATGATGGGTCCGGGGAAGCCGGTGGAGAACTGGGGAGTCCGGATTCTCCCGATTGCTGGGACAGTTCACTCGACTGCGAACTTCCTGGTCACGGACAGTATGCAAGATCCGCTGCCCCCCATCCGCCTGCCAACACCGAGTGCACCATTCGGCCCAGTGTTAGATCCGAACGGTCCGCACCCACACGAGTGACGACGCCGAGGAGGCCGCAGATGGCCCAGCCGCCGGAAGCCGCGCCCGAACCAGCCGCCGGGGTGAACGAGATCACGGTCGCGGTGGCCGTCTCGGGTGTTGATCAGGTTACCGGCCCGGAGCGTCCCGCGGGGCGGCGGGTGCAGCGGACGGTCAACTTCGACCAGGAGGTGCTCGAACGGGCCCGGGCCGCGGCGACCTACCTCGCGGCGTACGAGGCGTCGGCCGGGGTGCGCAGCCTCGCCGACATCGTCAACCCGGCCGTGGCCGCCTACGTGGCCGAGCTGGAGGAGCGCTACAACGGCGGCGAGGCGTTCCGCCCGGTGATCCGGATGCAGCCGGGCCGGCCGTCCCGGCGCACGTGAAAGGGCCCCTTCCGACCCCCAGTAGCCGGAAGGGACCCCACGGGTCGCGGCGCGCCCGTCACGCGGTGGTCAGCTGGGACCGGAGATCTTCCAGTAGCCGGTGGGCGACGTGATGTCCGAGCCGACCGCGCCACGACCCCAGAAGTAGTCGTTGAAGTTGGCGAGGTTGCCGCCGCTCATCGCGCCCATGGTCGCCCACCGCACGTACGACGGCTGCGTGTCGATCGACGCCTGCGCCCACGCGTCCCGCACCCGCATCGGCCGCTGCACCGGGCGCAGCGACGACCGCAGCAGGTAGTTCGCGTAGCGCCCGCCGAACGAGCCGGCCGGCGACACGAACGCGCCCGGCTGCACGATGGTGGTCTCGAAGCCGTTGATCTGGTGCAGGCCGCGGAACGCCCTGCCCCACCGCTGCCACCACGCCTGGCCGCTCGCCGTGGTCGCGAGCAGGCTCGGCGTGTAGAGGCTCATCCACTCGGAGTCCCGGTTGCCCCAGCGGGCTTCGGTGTTGCGCAGGGTCGCGTCGTTGACCGAGCTGCACCGGGAGAACGACAGGCCGAACGGGCCGCCGTTGCCGTGGTAGAAGGTCATGTCGACGTCGTCGGTGTAGAGGTGGTCCTGGCCGCCGGCGAACGCCGGGTCCTTGAAGTCCTGCTCCCACGCGTTCGGGCCGGTCCAGCTGAACTGCACCGGGATGACGGCCGAGGTGAACCGGTTGTTGAAGCCGGTGATGTTGTTGGGCACGCCGTACAGGCCCTGGCAGGTGCCGGTGCCCTCGCTGCCGACGTCGACGAGGGAGATCGAGTCGGCGCCCACGTCGCCGGTCGCGGAACTGGCGGTCGTGGAATTGGCGGTCGCCGGGTTGCCGGTCGCGGAACTGGCGGTCGTGGAGCGGCGCGGTGGCACGGCGGGGTCGGGTTCGGGCAGCGACGAGCCCACCACGGCGGGCAGGAAGAACACCGGGGCGTTCTCGCCCGGGTCCACGCCCTGGCAGCGGAAGTACGGCTCCAGGTGCGTCTGCCCCGAGCCCAGCGGACCGGAGGAGTAGGCGTACTGGACCGCGCCGAGCGGCACGCCGCCCAGCACCTCGACGCACTTCTGGTAGCCCAGGTCCAGGTCGAGGACGGGCTTGAGGCCCACCTGGACGACCTGGCGGGCGGCGTAGGTGAGCTGGGTGACCGCGCCCGTGCCGTCCAGCGAGACCCGGACCTTCGAGCCCGGTCCCTCCAGCGGCACGCCGCCGAGCCTGAAGTCGAACGTCACCGTGGTGTCCAGCGGCGCGCTCGCCACGGTGGCGCCGTTGCCGTCGACGATGTCGAGGGTGGAGTGCGAGGCGGTGGGGGTCGCCTCGGCCGGCAGCAGGCCGATGCCGCGCAGGGTCTCGGTGACGCGCTTGGTCGCGTCCTGCGGTGGCACGGCCCTGAGCGCGCGGATCGCCGCGACGTCGAACGCGGTCCGAGTGGTGGCCTGGCCGCTCTCGTCGGGCTGGCCCGCGCCCTGGTCGATCGAGGGCACGCGCAGGTGGCGCTCCTCGTCGGTGAACGTGACGACGCCCTCGGCGGTGCGCTCGACCGACTTCAGGCCGAACGCCCTCTGGAGGGCGGCGACCTGCTCGTCGGTGATCCCCTCGGAGCGGACCGCGTAGACGGGTAACTCGTCCGCCGGGGCCGCGCCGGCGCCGGTGGCGCCGGTGAGCGCCGCCGCGCCCAGCAGCCCGGTCAGGGCGAGCACCGTTGCCCCCTGACGTCTGGTGGTGGACATGCGTTTCCTCCTTCTGCGCCGCGGGGCAGGGCCCGCGGGTCGCCGGGAGGAGGAGGGCTCGGCGGTGCTGATACGCAAGATCACTCGAACGGCGTCACTTCTGTAACGCGGCCGGGAGGGGAGGGATCTACAGGCGGACCGGTGTGCCCGTCGCCGGTGGTGAGCCGATCCCGGAGCCGGGCTCGGGGCCGTGGGTGGGGCGGATGAGCCGGCATGTAAGCCGGATTCTGTTCCCGGGGGCCTCGCGGCGCTCCCGTTCGGCGGCCATCCATCTCGGCCTGCCGTCGCCGACAGGCTCTTGCGGCCTACCCGCAGGCATCGGACGGGCCGTCCTCGAACGCCTGCGCAGGTGCCCGGGGGCACCCTCTTGGCCTTGCTCCGGGTGGGGTTTACCTAGCCGCCCCCGTCACCGGGGGCGCTGGTGGTCTCTTACACCACCGTTTCACCCTTACCCCGGCTCGCACCGGGGCGGTCTGTTCTCTGTGGCACTGTCCCGAGGGTCGCCCCTGGTTGCCGTTGACAACCACCCTGCCCTGTGGAGTCCGGACTTTCCTCGGCGACGGAGGTGAATCCGTCGACGCGGCCGCCCTGCCGACTCATCCGCTCCCACCAGCGTAGTCGGCCCGCTCCCAGGCTGTGGAACCAGGTCGCCCGAAGCTTGTCGGGATGTGGAATTGCTGCTCTACTCGGAACATGCCGGGAATGGGAGGACTGACTCGACGTCGCCACGTCGACTTCGGTCGCACCGCCGCCGCGATCTGTTGTCGCTGACGCATTTACCTCGCACACCGAGCCTTTTCACACCGAAAGGTGTCAGGAATCCATGTCCTCTGTTCTGGTGATTTCCGGCAGTCCCTCGCCCGTGTCCCGCACCGGCATCCTCGTCGCCCGCGTCGAGGAGCTGCTGCGCGGGTCCGAGCACGACGTCCGCACCCTGCACGTCCGCGAACTCCCGACGTTGTCCCTGCTCACGGAGGACCTGCGGGACCCGGACATCGGCGACGCGGTCGCCGCCGTGCTGCGCGCCGACGGCATCGTGGTCGCCAGCCCGGTCTACCGGGCCGCCTACAGCGGCCTGGTGAAAGCGCTGCTGGACCTGCTGCCGAAACGCGCGCTGCGCGGTCGCGCGGTCCTGCCGCTGGCCACCGGCGGCAACCAGGGCTTCCTCGTGGCCATGGACTACGCGCTCAACCCGCTGCTCGCCGGCAAAGGCGCGGACAACGTGCTGCGCGGCGAATTCGTCCTCGACGGCGACATCACCGGCGACGTGATCGAGCCGAAAGCCGACGCGGCGGTGCGCGATGCGGTGGACCGGTTCGCGCACGCCGTCGCGGAGGCCCGGTTCCGGCGTGCGCGCCCGCGCCTGCGCGCGGCGGGTTAGGGCTCGGACGGGGCGGTGCCCGCGGGTTCCGGCCGGGTGTCCGGGCGCGGGACCGGCTGTCGTCCCGCGCGCCTGCCCAGGGCCACGAGGACCAGGGTCGCGGTGATCGACCCGGCCGCCATCAGCGTGATGGCCGCGGCCGGGGAGGTCAGCTGGGCCGGCGTGCCCGCGAGGAGCGCGCCGATCCCCTGGCACGCGGCCATGCCGGTGGTGTACAGGCCGAGGGCCTGGCCGGTGAGGTCGTCGGGGGTGAGCGACATCAGGCGTTCCTGGAGCGCGAGGCTCGCGGCGAAGCCGACGGAGGCGATGGCGACGGCCGCGGGCGGCACGAGGCGCCCCACCGCCAGGTCGCCCAGGAACATGCCCAGCGCCCCGAACGCGTACATCGCGCCCGCGGCTCCGGGGGCGTAGGGGACGTAGAGCGAGTCGCCGCCGACCACCAGGCCGTTGGGGACCCACAGGGCCAGGTACGTCAGGCGGCGGGGGCGCGAGGACCACAGCAGGCCGCCGCGCACCCCGCCGCCCGACGACGCCGCCAGGCCCTGCGCGAGCAGGACGGCGAAGACCCCCGGACCGGCAGGCCCGGCAGCGCGAGCACCGCCGTGCCGAGCGCGAAGGCGAGGGCGAGGCCGGACAGGATCGCCCGCGGGGGCAGCCGGTCGGCGGCCGACAGCAGGAACGCTCCCCCCAGCAGCTGCGCCAACTGCGGGCCGAACATGCTCACCGCCGACAGCAGCGGCGACCCGGTGGCCCGGAAGACCAGCGTGGCCAGGGCCAGGGCGCCGATCGTGCCGGCCGCGGCGGAAGCGGCGGAGGACAGCAGGAACGGCGTGAACTCCGGGGTGCGGAACAGGGAGCGGTAGCTGCGCATGGGCCGGATCCTCCCCAGCCGTCCGGGCCGTGTTGACTGTTTCGCCGACGCGCGAAAGGTCGTGGGCATGGGCTTGTGGCGGATCGACACCGACACCCTGGCCCGGGGCCGGTTCGTGGTCTCGCGGTTCGCCGAGGTCTTCGCGAGCCTGAGGCTGCTCGACGCGGGCGTCGGCGCCCACCCCGGCGAGGACGCCTGGCTGCGCGCGCACCTGCCCGCCTACCGCGCGCACCTCGCGGCCGACCCGGTGGCCGGGCCGCTCGTGCGGGCGGCGATCGGCCCGTCCTGGATCGCCGACTTCTTCTGCCCCACCCCGGGCGAGGGCGAGGGCTTCGAGCGGACCGCGGCCCGGGTGCGGGCGACGGGGGCGGAGCGGGCGCGGGCCGACCTGCGCGCGTCCCTGCGCGGCCCGCTGCCCGCCGTCCTGGACCGGGACGACCTGCCCGAGCGGGCGACCGCGCTGCTGACCCACGTCCGGGAGCGGGCCGTGCGGCCGCACTGGGAGCACCGGCGGCGCGTCCTGGAGGCGGACGTGGCCGCGCGGACCGCGCACGTGGGCCGGGGCGGTTGGGCGGCGGTCCTGGACTCGCTGAAGCCGGGGACCCGGTGGCTCGGCGGGAGCCGCTTCCGGGTCAACCGGACCGGGCACCCGCCGCGGGAGGTCGCCGCGCGGGCCGGGCTGCTGGTCCTGCTCGGGACGCCCCTGAGCACGACGCAGCTGGTCGCCCTGACCGGCCAGGGGCTCGGGTCGGTGGGGCGGCACCTGCGGGTGCTGCGGGACGCGGGGCTGGTGGAGCGGCGGCGGGCCGGGCGGTCGGTGCTGTACGCGCGGACGGAGGCCGGGCGGACGCCGGCGGAGGCGTCCGGCGCCGGCGCCCCCTAGGCCAGGTGGGACGTGTCGTTGACCAGCCGCACCGAGGCGTGCCCGTCGGGGTAGAACTCGACCACCGACAGCGACGCGAGGTCCAGGTGCAGCCGGAACAGCAGTGACGGGCCGACGTCCAGCGCGGTCCGCAGCAGCTGCTTGATCGGCGTGACGTGGCTGACCACGACGACGTCCGCGCCGCCGTAGCGGGCGATGAGGTCGGTCTTGACCCGCCGCACGCGCCGCAGCACCTCGTCGAAGCTCTCCCCGCCCGGCGCGGGCACGGTCGGGTCGGACAGCCACCGCCGGTGCACGTCGGGGTCGCGCCGGGCGGCCTCGGCGAAGGTCAGGCCCTCCCACGCGCCGAAGTCGGTCTCGACCAGGCCCTCGTGGGTGGTCAGCTCGGCGCCGGTGGCGGCGGCGACGGCGCGCGCGGTCTCCTGCGCGCGGGCGAGCGGCGAGGCCACCACGGCGGCGACGCCGGCGAGCTTGCCCAGCCTGCGGGCGGCGGCCTCGGCCTGCCCGCGCCCGACCTCGGTCAGCGGCGGGTTGCCGCGCCCGGAGTAGCGGCGGGCCACCGACAGCTCGGTCTGCCCGTGCCGCAGCAGGTGCAGGCGGGTCGGCTCGCCCACCGCGCCGGTCCACGACGACGGCGGCGCCTGCCCCGTCCCCCCGGCCTCGCCCCGCCCCGGTCCGGCCTTCCCCGGCTCCAACTGCCCGGTCTCGGGCTGCTGGGGCTCGGGTCGCCGCTCCACGCCGGCCTGGTCGTCCATGGCCTGGTTGGCGAGCCGGTCGGCGCGCTTGTTGCGCTCGCGCGGCACCCACTCGTAGCTGACCCGCGCGAACGCCCGCGCCAGCTCGCGCGCGGTCGCGAACAGCGGCTGCATCGCCGGGTGCTTGACCTTCCAGCGCCCGGACATCTGCTCGACCACGAGCTTGGAGTCCATCCGCACGACCACCTCGGCGGCGCCCACCTCGGTCGCCGCCCGCAGCCCCGCGATCAGGCCCTGGTACTCGGCGACGTTGTTGGTGGCCACGCCGATGCCCTCGGCCCGCTCCGCCAGCACCTCGCCGGTCGCGGACAGCACCACGGCGCCGTAGCCGGCGGGCCCGGGGTTGCCGCGCGACCCGCCGTCCGCCTCGACGAAGACCTTCACCGCACCCGTCACAGACCGGATTCCGAGGTGCGGACCATGATCGCGCCGCACTCCTCGCACTGCACGACCTCGTCCGCCGGCGAGTCCTTGACGTTGGCCAGCGCGCTGCGGTCCAGCTCGATCCGGCACGCGCCGCAGCGGCGGGACTGGAGCAGCGCGGCCCCGGTGCCCTTGTGCAGGCGCACCCGGTCGTAGAGGGCCAGCAGCGGTTCGGGGAACTGGCCGGACAGCGTCGTGCGCTCGGCGGTGCGCTTGGCCTCGGTGGACTCCAGGTCGGCCAGCGCGGAGTCGCGGCGGCGGGCCGCGTCCGACAGCGCCTCCTGGGCCTTGTCCAGCTCGACGCGGGCGTGCTGGACGTTCGCCTCGACGGCCTCGCGGCGCTCCATCAGCTCCAGCAGGTCGTCCTCCAGGGCGCCGCGCCGGCGGCCGAGGGTGGCCAGCTCGTGCTCCAGGTCGGTGAGCTGCTTGGCGCCGACCGTGCCGCCCTGGAGCAGCTTGCGGTCGCGGTCCTCGCGGGCCCGGACCTGGTCGATCTCGGTCTCCTGCCGCTTGACCTCGCGGGTGAGGTCGCCGAGGTTGGTCTCGACCGTGGTCAACGCGTCCTGCTTGGCCCTGAGCACCTTCTCGGCCTCGGCGATCTCCGCCAGCTCGGGCAGCGTGCGGCGGCGGTGGGTGACACGCGCCAACTCGGTGTCGACCCGGGCGAGGTCGAGCAACCGGCGCTGCACGGCGGGATCGGCTTTCACTGGGCTCCTCCTGTTCGGCTCGTCGCGCCGACGGTCCACGGGTCGGTCCGGCGGGTCGAGACGACGACTTCGACCGTACCGCCGAGGGCGGAGCGCACGACTTCGGCCGCCTGCCCGCACCACGGCCACTCGCTGGCCCAGTGCGCCACGTCGACGAGCGCGGGCCCGCCGGCGGCCAGGTGCTCGCCCGCCGGGTGGTGGCGCAGGTCCGCGGTCACGTAGGCGTCCACGCCCGCCCGCGTCGCGGCGGACAGGTAGCCGTCGCCCGCGCCGCCGCACACCGCGACCCGCCGCACGGGCCGGTCGGGGTCGCCGGCGGCGCGCACGCCCCACGCGGTGGCGGGCAGGGCGTCGGCGACGCGCCGGGCGAACGCGCGCAGCGGCTCGGCGGCGGGCAGCTCGCCCACCCGGCCGATGCCCGTGTCGGACGGCAGCTCGGCGATCTCGTTGAGGTTGAACGCGACTTCCTCGTACGGGTGGGCGGCGCGCAGCGCGCGCACGACCTCGGCGCGGCGACGGCGCTCCAGCACCACCTCGACGCGCGTCTCGGGCAGCCGCCGCAGCTCGCCGACCGCGCCGTCGGCGGGGTTCGCGCCGGGCAGCGGCCGGAACTGGCCGGTGCCGTCGACGGTCCACGCGGCGTCGCGGTAGTCGCCGAGGGCGCCCGCGCCGGCGGCGTGCAGGGCGTCCAGGACCCGCTGGGCGTGCTCCACCGGCGCGTAGGTGGCCAGCACGTCCAGCTGCCGGGCGGGCGCGGGCGACAGCGGACCGGTCACCCGCAGGCCCAGGGCGTGGGCCAGCGCGTCGGACACGCCGGGGTTGGCGGCGTCGGCGTTGGTGTGCGCGGTGTAGAGCGCCACGCCCGCGCGGATCAGCCGGTGCACCAGGGCGCCCTTGGGGTCGTCGGCGGGCACGCCGTTGACCCCGCGCAGCATCAGCGGGTGGTGGGCGACCAGCAGTTGCGCGCCGACCTCCAGCGCCTCGTCCACTGTGGACTCGACGGGGTCGACGCAGAACAGCGCCCTCGTCACGGGTTCGGCGCGGTCGCCGCAGACCAGGCCGACCGCGTCCCACGACTCGGCGGTCGCCGGCGGGTAGGCCGCCTCCAGCGCGGCCAGCACGTCACCGAGCGTCGTCGTCACGCTTCCTCCAGCACCACGCGCAGCGCGTCCACCAGCACCGCGAACTGCTCCGGCGCGCGCACCGCGACGCGCAGGTGGTCGGCCGTCAGGCCGGGGAACGTGTCGCCGCGCCGCACCGCCACCCCCTTGTCCCGCAACGCCCGCCGCACCCGCGGCCCGTCGGGCACGCGCAGCAGCGCGAACGGCGCGGCCGGCGGCACGACCACCAGGTCGCCCAGCCGCGCCACGGCCAGCGACGTGTGCTCGCGCGCCTCCCACGCCAGCGCCTCGGCCTCGGCCACGGCCTCCGGCGAGCAGCACGCCGCCACGGCCTCCAGCACCAGGCTGCCCACCGGCCACTGGGGCCGGGTCAGCGCCAGCCGCGCCAGCAGCTCCGGCGCGCCCAGGAAGTAGCCGGCGCGCAGCCCGGCCAGCCCCCACGTCTTGGTCAGGCTGCGCAGCACCAGCAGCCCGCCCAGGTCGCCGCGGCCGGCCAGCGACTCGGGCTCGCCGGGGATCGCGTCGGCGAACGCCTCGTCCACCACCAGCACCCGGCCGGGCCTGGCCAGCGCCGCGACCGCCTCGGCCGGGTGCAGCACGGACGTCGGGTTGGTCGGGTTGCCCAGCACCACCAGGTCGGCCTCGTCGGGCACCAGCTCGGGCCGCAGCCGGTAGTCGTCCTCGGGCCGCAGCTGCACCCTCCGCACGGGCACGCCCGCGTCGCGCAGCGCCACCTCGGGCTCGGTGAACGACGGGTGCACCACGGCGGCCAGGGACGGGCGCAGGTCCGGCAGCAGGGCGAAGCCCTCGGCGGCGCCGTTGAGCACCAGCACCTCGTCCGGCGACCGGCCGTGCCGCGCCGCGACGGCCTCGCGGGCCCGCAGGTCGGCGGCGGCGCCCGGGTAGGAGCCGAGGGCGTCCAGGGTGGCGGCCAGCCGGTCGCGCAGCCACCGCGGCGGCGCGGGCACCCGCACGTTCACCGCGAAGTCCGCGAGTCCGGGCTCGGCGTCGACGTCCCCGTGGTGGCGCAGCAGCGCCCGGCCGGGATCCTGGCTGGTCATCGCCGGGAGTCTAGGCGATCTGCGAGGCCGCCCAGTCGAGGTAGGCCCCCGGCAGCTCGCGCAGCACGCCGAGCGCTTCCCCGTGGGGCAGGTCGGGCAGCGCCCGCACCGCGCGGGCGGCCAGCGACGTGCAGTGCGCGAGGGTGTCCGCGACCATGCTGGTCCGCCGCAGCCCGGCGAGCAGCCCGGCCAGCTCGTCGTCGGTCAGCTCGCGGCCGCGCTCCGCCAGCAGCCGGCGCCGGTCGGCGTCGAGGGCGCGCAGCAACGGGAGGGTGTAGACGCCCTGGCGGACGTCGTTGCCGGCTGGCTTGCCCAGCCGCCGGGACGTGGACGCCAGGTCCAGCAGGTCGTCGAGGACCTGGAACTGCACCCCGAACAGCGCGCCGTAGCGGCCCAGGGCGGCGGCGGTGTCCTCGTCGGCGCCGGCGCAGTGCGCGGCCAGCACGCAACCCACCTCGAACAGCGCCCCGGTCTTGCGCTCGATCGAGCGCAGCGCGTCGTCCGGCGAGCGGTGGGCGTCGTAGAGGTCGAGCACCTCCAGCGCCTGGCCCTCGACCAGGGCGGCGACGGCCTCGGCGAGCCTGCTCGCGGCGTAGGGGGAGATCCGGTCGAGCGCGACCTGGCTCGCGCGGGCCAGCATGAAGTCCCCGACGAGCACGGCGGGCCCGGCGCCCCAGGCCGCGTTGACCGTGCGCACGCCGCGCCGCTCGGTGGCGCCGTCCATGAGGTCGTCGTGCACGAGCGAGCCCGCGTGCAGCAGCTCCACGCACGCGGCGGCGGTGATCGCCTTGTCGGGCACGGTCCCGGCCACGGCCAGGGCGCCCGCCAGCACCAGGACCGGGCGCAAGCGCTTGCCGCCCGCGGCGGTGATGCGGCCGGCGTGGGCGTTGACGGCCGGCACCGACGACGACGTCGCCAGCCTCCGCACCTCGTCCTCGACCAGCGGCAGCGCCGCGGCCAGGGCGGGCATGGTCGGCATGGGTTTCACGGTGGACACGCGGTGATCGTCGCGCGGCCCGGCTGAGAGCCCGCTGAGATCACCGCGGTCCGGTCACCCCACCGCGGAGAGCACCGAGGCGAACATGGCGAACAGCACGACCGCCGCGCTCAGCACCAGGTGCGCGAGCGAGGGCACCTCGCACCCGGTCAACCGGCACAGCGTCGACTCGTTCACCGGTCACCCGCCTTCCGCGGCCGGCCGGGCGACCCCGGGCGGACGGGCCGCCCGGCATTGAGCGGACGAGTGCGGCGCACGACACACTTGTGGCACATACGCGTTCCTTCCCCGACATTCCACACGCATTGTCGTCGGAATTGGACGCCCGTTCGTTACCCGTTCTCGCGCTTTCGCAGACTTTCCTCGGCAGCCGACAGGAACCGGGCCCGGTCCTGCCTGAGCCGCTGTCGCCGCTGCCGCTCCCGGACCCACGTGCGCACGTCGTCGGCCTGCAGGGCGGCCGCCTCGCGGTAGAACTCGCCCTCGAACCACCACCACGACCTAATGCCGTGCCTGGCAATGCGCACGGGCTGTTCCCGTTGCGACACGTCCAGTGACGGAAAATCGGTGACCAGGCTCGGCGGGCACCCGGTGCCGACGAAGAAAAGCCTTTTCCGGAAGAGCAAACCGCGATCGGTGAAGAATCCGGCGTTCGGGTCGGGCGCCAGCCCGCCGGGCGAGGTCACCGGGCGGGGCCGGGCGAACGCGGGCGTCTCCGGCCACGACCGGCGCCGCAGCGCCAAGCCCACCACCGCCCCGACCGCGAGCAGCACGACGACACCGACCACGACCCCGGACATCAGAAACTCCCCACGAGCGCCGGCCGACCGGTTCGACGCGCTCGGCGTCCTCGGAACGCCGCGACCTGGCAGACTGCGCTGCCGTGGGCTTGCACGTGACCTTCATCTGCACCGGCAACATCTGCCGTTCCCCCGTGGCCGCGATCATATTCCGGGAGCACCTGCGGCGAGCGGGCCTGGGTGACCTCGTCGAGGTGACCAGCGCGGGCACCGGCGGCTGGCACGTGGGCGACCCGGCCGACCCGCGCGCGGCGAAGTCGCTGGCGGACCACGGCTATCCGACGGGGCACACCGCGGCGCAGGTCGCGGACGACCACCTGGACGCCGACCTGCTGGTGGCGCTGGACTCGGGGCACGCCCGCGCCCTGCGGCGGATGGTGCCCGACCCGTCGAAGGTGCGGCTGCTGCGGTCGTTCGACCCGGACGCGGACGGGGAGGACGTGCCGGACCCGTACTACGGCGACGAGGCCGGGTTCGACCGGGTGATCACGATGGTGGAGGCGGCCGTGCCGGGGCTGCTGGCGTGGGCGCGCGAGCGGTTGTGACGCCGGTCCCGGGAGGGCTTCGCGGGCGTGCCCGGCGACCGGGAGCGCTTCGCGGGCGTACCCGGCGACCGGGAGCGCTTCGCGGAGGTCCCCGGCCAGGGGACCCCTGTTCTCATTCTGCCGGCCCCGGACGACGATCCGGGCCGCGTCGAGCCGGCCTGTGGACAACCGGCCCGCGAACGACCGGAGGGCACCCGTGAACCCCGCCCGCGCCGCCGCCGAGCTGACCGGCCACGACACCATCGAGGTCCGGCAGCTCGGCCCCGCCGTCTGGGAGGTCGACCTGGCCGACGGCGACCTGGTCGTGGTCAAGCGGCACGACCGCCCGAACGCCGTCCTCGCCGAAGCCGCCTCCCTCGACTGGCTCGCCGAACCGGAGGGCCCGCCCGTGCCCGGCGTGCGCGGCCACGACGACCGGTGGCTCGTGATCGACCAGGTGGAACCCGGCCGCCCGTCCCCGGCCGCCGCCGAGGAGTTCGGCCGCGCCCTCGCCCGCCTGCACGCCACCGGCGCCCCCGCGTTCGGCGCGCCACCGCCCGGCGGCCCGCGGGACGCCGCCATCGGCCTCGCCCCCATGCCCAACACCCCGCGCGACACCTGGGCCGACTGGTTCCGCGAGGACCGCATCGCCCACTACGCCCGCCTCGCCGTCGACCGGGGAGCCCTCACCCCCGACGAGGCCCGCCGCGTCGAACGGGTCCCCGTCGAGGCGCCAGACGAGCCGCCCGCCCGCCTCCACGGCGACCTGTGGAACGGCAACGTGCACTGGGCCGCCGACGGCCGCGCGTGGCTGATCGACCCCGCCGCCCACGGCGGCCACCGGGAGGGCGACCTGGCCATGCTCGCCCTGTTCGGCTGCCCCCACCTCGACCGCGTCCTCGCCGCCTACCACGAGACCGCGCCGCTGGCCGACGGCTGGCGCGAGCGCATCCCCCTGCACCAGCTGTTCCCCGTCCTGGTGCACGCCGTGCTGTTCGGCCGGGGTTACGCCCAACAGGCGTTGGCCGCGGCCCGTGCGCTGACATGATGGTCCGATGGGGATGCGACTCTTCGGCCACGAGGGCTGGCGCTGGATCAACGAGCCCCGCTCCTGGTCCGCCGACGCCGGGCTGACCGTCACCGCGGACCCGGACACCGACTTCTGGCGCACCACCCACTACGGGTACGACCGCGACTCCGGGCACCTGCTGGGCGTCCCGGTGATCGGCGACGCCTCCTTCACCGCGTCGTTCACCGCCGACTACGCCGCCCAGTACGACCAGGCGGGCATCGCGCTCCGCGTGGACGACCGCACCTGGATCAAGGCGGGCGCCGAGCTGGTGGACGGCGAGTTCCAGATCAGCACCGTCGTGACCAGGGAGTTCTCCGACTGGTCGGTGGTGGGTGTGGCCCGCGCCGACCGGATGACGATCTCCGCGGCGCGCGAGGGCGACGCGGTGACCCTCCGCTACGGCCTCGGCGACGAGGAGCCGGTCAACCTGCTGCGCCTGGCGTACTTCCCGCCCGACGTGCCCGCGCTGGTCGGGGTGATGGCGGCGGCGCCGACCGGGGGCGGTTTCACTGTCCGGTTCGACCGGATTCAGGTCACATCGGCGTAGGGCTTACCGTGGTGGCGTGCGGTTGAGGTTCCTGTTGCGTCCCGGCTGGCTCGCGCTGACGTTGACGGTGTGGGTGTTCGCGGGCGCCTGCTTCGCGCTGCTCGCGCCCTGGCAGTTCGACCGCGACACCGAGCGGGACGCGCAGAACAGCGCCGTGACCACGGCCGTGCGCACCGACCCGGTGCCCGTCGACGGGCTGCTGGACCGGCCCAACACCGACTTCGAGTGGCGCCGCGTCACGCTCACCGGCCGCTACCTGCCCGAGGCGCAGGCGGTGGCGCGGCTGCGGACCGTGCAGGGCGAGGCCGCGTTCGAGGTGCTGACCCCGTTCGAGCTGGCGAGCGGCCCGGTCGTGCTGGTCGACCGCGGCTACGTGCGGCCGGTCAACGGCATCCGGGTGCCGGAGCTGAAGCCCGTGCCGACCGGCGAGGTGACGCTGGTCGCGTGGACCCGCGCGGGCGAGTCGGACGACCGGGACGCGTTCACCGAGGACGGCCACCGCCAGGTGTACGCGATCAACCCGGCCGTGGTGGGCCGGGCGGCCGGCCTGGACATCCGGCCGGGCTACTTCCAGCTCACCGAGGACCAGCCGGGCGTGGAGGGCGCGCTGCCGCTGCCCAAGCTGGACGCGGGCCCGTTCTTCTCCTACGCGCTCCAGTGGATCGCGTTCGGCGCGATGGCCCTGGCCGGCTGGCTGTACTTCACCGTCCGCGAGGTCCGACCCGGCGGCGCGCTGCACGAGGGGCCGCGCGTCAGGCGGAAGTCCGTCGCCGAGATGCTCGCCGAAGACGAGGCCGCACCAGCGCGATGAGCGCGGTCGCGGCCGCCGCCGACGCGCCGACCACCCGCGACAGCTCCACCGCCCGCGTCACGTGGCCCGCGTCCGGGTTGCGGCCGTGCCCGAGCACCGGCCGGTCCTCCGCGCCGTGCGCGTACACCGTGCGGCCGCCCAGCCGGATCTCCAGCGCGCCCGCGAACGCCGCCTCCACCTGCCCGGCGTTCGGGCTCGGGTGCGCCGCCGCGTCCCGCCGCCACGTCCGCCACGCCTCGCCCGCCGACCCGCCGACGACCGGCGCGCCCAGCGCGGTGAGCAGCGCCGCCAGCCGCGACGGCACCAGGTTCGCCACGTCGTCCAGGCGCGCGGCGGCCCAGCCGAACCGGCGGTAGCGCGGGCTGCGGTGGCCGACCATCGCGTCGAGCGTGTTCACCGCCCGGTAGCCGAGCAGGCCGGGCACGCCCGCGACCGCGCCCCAGAACAGCGGGGCGACCACGGCGTCGGAGGTGTTCTCCGCCACGGACTCCACGGTGGCCTTGGCCAGGCCCATCGTGTCCAGCTTCGACGGGTCGCGCCCGCACAGGCCGGGCAGCCGGTCGCGGGCCGCCGCCAGGTCGCCGCCGTCCAGCTCGCGGCCCATCGCGGTGCCCTCGTCGGCCAGCGACGCGCCGCCCAGCACGACCCACGTGGCCGCCGCCGTGGTCAGCGCCCGCACCGCCTGGTCCCGCCCGGCCAGCCGCTCGACCGCGACACCGGCCAGCACGGTGCCGCCGACCAGCGCGACCACGTGCGCGACCCCGGCCGCCCGGTGGTCGCGGTACAGCCGGCGCTCCAGCGCCGACGCGGCGCGCCCGAACCCCGCCACCGGGTGGTACCTCTTCGGGTCGCCGAGCACGGCGTCCGCGGCCACCCCCAACACCAGCCCCACAGCCCGCCCCAGACTCACAGGGGCACGGTATCCCCGGGCCCGTCGGTGCCCGGCACTAGGGTGGGCAGGCGTGGAACCAGCCCGCCTGAAGCTCTACGCGTACCTGGATGCGCGCGACCACCAGCGCACGTACCTGGCGATCATGCGGCTGTTCACGTCCACGCTGCTGGCCGACCTGTCCGCGGGCGAGGTCGCGGGCGCCCTGGCCGGCGCCGAGCGCGAGGGCCGGGTCGAGCCCGGCGAGTCGCAGATCGAGAACGTCATCAAGCGGCTCAAGCAGCTGGTCGAGTGGGGCAACCTGGTGCAGGGCAGGCGCGAGGTGGTGGCCTCCAGCATCGCCGAGTTCCAGCACGGCAGCGTGCGCTACCAGGTCGGCAAGCTCGCCGTGCGGGTGCAGCGCGACGTCGACGAGCTGCTGCGCGTGCCCGAGGGCGCGCGCGAGGTGTCGCGGGAGCTGCTGCCCGCCGTGGAACGCGGCCTCGGCCAGCTCGGGCGCACCCTGTCCGAGGCCCTGGTCGGCGAGGCGCGGCGGTCCCGGGAGGCGCTGGCCGAGCAGGTCACCACGCTGTTCCTCCAGCACGCCGAGCTGGCCGCCACCGTGCGCGACTTCTACGCCTACCTCGGGCAGGTCGTGACCCGCCACCACCTGGCGCCGGAGGAGATCTCCGGGTTCCGCAACCTGCTCGTCGAGTACATCCAGATGGTCGTGGAGGACGTGCTGCGGCACACCCCCGCCATCGCCGCCGCGCTGGCCGGGCTGAACGCGGCCCGCGACGAGCTGCTGCGCCTGCTGGGCCGCGCCGACCTGGGCGAACGGGTCGAGCGGGCGCGCGGCCGGTCGGCGGAGGACTGGCAGGAGCTGACCGACTGGTTCGTCGACCGGCCGGGCCGGCCGAGCCAGGTGACGGCGCTGCGCGAGGCCACCGCGCGGGCCATCGGGTCGCTGCTGGCCAGCGTGAAGCGGGCCACCTCGGGCGGCGGGCTGCTGCCCGGCAGGCGCGCCGAGCTGCTCAAGCTGGCCGCGTGGTTCGACCAGGGCGACGCGTCCCGGGGGCACCGGCTGTACGCGGCGGCGTTCGGCCTGCACTCGGCCCGGCACGTCTCGCCCGAGCCGGAGCACGACCGCGACGACGAGCGCACGCCGTGGCGCGACGGGCCCGTGGTGGACGTGCCGGTGAGCGTGCGGTCGCGCGCCGACCGCAGCGGCCGCGGCCGCGCCTCCCGCATCCTCGACGACCCGATGACCGAGCAGTCGCTGCTGGCCGAGGCGCGCGACGCCGACGAGCGGCGGGCCGCGTCCGTCGCCGAACTGGCCGCGGCGGCGCCCGCCCTGGCCACGACGACGCTGTCCGGCGAAGCGCTCGGCGTGCTGTGCGAGCTGCTCACGCTGGCCATGGCGCAGCGCGACACCGCCGCCGACGCGGGCTCCGCCACCGACCCCGTGCGCGGGCTGCGCGTCACCGTCTCACCCGCCGCCGGGCAGGTCACCCGGATCAGGTCCGCGGCGGGCACCCTCACCCTGCACGACTCCACGCTGGTGCTCGACTGATGTTCGACGGCCTCTCCGAGATCGACGCGGCCAACGCCGTGCGCTGCGCCCGCACCCTGCTGCGGCGTCCGCTGCTGCGCGCCGACGGGCCGGACGGCGAACTGGTCGCCTTGACCTACCGCCACCGCGTCACCCTCCAGGACCTGTTCGCGCGGCTGCTCGGCTACCGGCTGGTGGTCGAGCGGCGGTTCGCCCGGCTCTACAAGTCCGGGCCGGTGGACGACGACTCGCGCGGCGTGCCCGGCATGTCGCCGCGCGGCTACGCGTACCTGGCGCTCACCCTCGCGGTGCTCACCGGCGTCGGCCGGCAGGCGCTGCTGTCGCGGCTGGTCGCCGACATCCGCGCCGCCGCCGCCGAGGCCGGTGTCGAGGTCGTCGACGACGTGGCCGACCGGCGGGCCCTGACCGCCGCGCTGCGGCACCTGGTGTCGCTGGGCGTGCTGCACGAGACCGAGGGCACGGTCGACGTGCAGACCGAGGCCCTGATCACCGTCGACACCGACCTGCTGGGGCAGCTGCTCACCGGCCCGGTCGCCGAGGCCACGTCCCCCGAGCGGCTGGTCGAGCTGGCGGCCCGGCCCGGACCGCGCGGCGTCGAGCACGCGGTGCGGCGCAAGCTCGTGGAGAACCCCGTCGTGCTCTACGCGGACCTGCCGCCCGAGCAGGCCGAGTGGCTGCGGCGCAACCAGCGCAAGGAGTCCGCGCTGCTGGAGACGTGCTTCGGGCTGCGCACCGAGCGCCGCGCGGAGGGCGTGCTGGCCGCCGACCCCGAGGACTACCTCACCGACCTGTACTTCCCGGGCACCTCCACGGTCGCCCGGATCGCCCTGCTGGCCCTGCCGGACCTGCTGGAGGCCCCGCCGCGCCCGGACGGGCGGCACCCGGTGGCGGCGGCCGACCTGCGGGCGGTGTGCGCGCGGCTGGTCGAGGACTACCCGACCGCCTGGTCCCGGCAGTTCACCGACGACCTCGACCGGCTGGTCGAGGAGGTGCTGGAGCTGCTGCGGCGCACCGGCCTGGCCGCCCGTTCCGACGACGGCTGGCTGCTCAACCCGGTCGCGCACCGCTGGGTCCCCGTGCCCGACGGCGACCCGGAACGCGAAGTGGAACGACCGGTGGCCGTCCCGGCCGAGCCGAGCTGGTCGCTGTTCGATGAGGAGACCGCGTGAACAGGTGGCGGCTGCACAGGGGCGGCATCGTCAACATCTGGCAGTACACCGAGCAGGTGTTCGACTTCTCCGGCGGGCGCGCGATCTTCCAGGGCACCAACGGCTCCGGCAAGTCGCGCACCCTGGAGCTGCTGCTGCCGCTGTGCCTGGACGGCGACCTGCGGCAGGTCGGCTCCAAGGGCTTCGACACGGTGTCCCTGCGACGCCTGATGCTCGACGACTACGACGGCGGACCCAACCGCATCGGGTACGCGTGGGTCGAGCTGACCCGCGACTCCGGCGAGTTCCTGACCTGCGGCCTCGGCGTGAAGGCGTCCAAGACGTCGCAGGCCATCACCGACTCGTGGCGCTTCGTCACCCCCGCCCGCGTCGGCCACGACCTCTCGCTGACGTTCGACCGCACCCCGCTCGGCCCGGCGCAGCTGCGCGAGCTGATCGGCGCGGACTGCGTGCTGGAGGAGGCCGCGTTCCGGGCGAAGGTCGCCGAGCAGGTCTACGGCGTGCCCGCCGCCCGTTACGGCGACCTCCTGCACCTCCAGCGCACCCTCCGCAACCCGGACGTCGGGCTGAAGGTGCTGGAGGGCCAGCTGGAGCAGATCCTGTCCGACGCCCTGCCGCCGCTGGACCAGGCCATGGTCGAGCAGCTCGCCACGTCGTTCGACGACCTGGAGTCCATCCGCGAGAACATCACCCGCCTGACCACGGCGGACGCCGCGCTCGGCACGTTCCTCAAGACCTACTCGGACTACGCGTCCGGCGGCCTGAAGACCGCCTCGGACAAGCTCGGCGCGGCCGAGGAGAACGTCCGCAAGCTCGAACGCGGGTCGGCCCGGCTGTCCGCGTCGCTGGAGGAGACCCTCTCCGCGCGGGCGGCGGCCGAGCACTCGCTGACGTCGCTGGAGGCGTCGGAGCAGCAGGCCGAGGAGACCATCGGCGCGCTGAAGGAGCTGCCCGCGTTCCGGGACCTCCAGGACCTCCGGACGCGCGAGAAGCTGGTCGCGGAGAAGCGGTCGTCCGCCGTCGCCGCCTTGGAGGTGGCGGCCAGGCAGCGGTCCCAGGAGGACGGGGCGGTCGACGGCGTGCTCCGCCTCCTGCGGCGCCTGTCCGAGGACCTGGGCGCGGCGGAGGAACTGGTGGAGCCGCTGCGCCACCACCTGCGGACGGCCGGCCTGGAGCTGCCGCTGCCCGAGGTGCCGCGCGTCGGCGTCGTCGAGGCCGGGACGCGCACCGAGTCGGTGCGGGCGAAGCCGGACCCCGAAGCGGAACCGCTGCCCATCGAACGCCGCGTGCCGCCCGCCGCGACCGACCTGCCCCTGTCCCCCGCCGCGGCGCGCACGGCGGAGATCGCCTCGTCGGCCAGGCAGCGGGGCGCGCTCGCGCTGGCGCTGGCCGAGGAGGCGGCGGCGCTGGACGAGGCCCAGCGCCGGTTGGACGCGCTGCGGCAGACCGCGGAGGACGCCCGGCGGTCCGCGACCGAGGCTGCGGCGCTGCGGGACGAGGAGGCGCGGGAACTCGCGGAGGTCGCGCAGACGTGGCTGGCGGAGGTGGACGGGTGGCGGACCACCGGCCCCCTCGCCGACGCGCAGCCGCCGACCCCCCTGACCCTCCCCACCACGACCGACCCGACCACCGCCCGAGCCCTCACCACCGCGGCGCGCGAATGGGTGAGCCCCCTGGTGGCGGCGGCCAGGGACCGCGCCCACGCCACGGCGCGGCGCCGGTCGGAACTGACCGAGCTGATCAACGCGCGTGACGGTGAACTGGCGGCCCTCCGCGCGGGCACGTCCCGGGTGCCCGAGCGGTCGAGGTTCACCTCACCCGATCGCGATCCTTCGACGGGCGCGCCGTTCTACCGCCTGGTTGACTTCCACCCGTCGGTGGGGGCGGAGCACCGGGCCGGCCTCGAAGCGGCCTTGGAAGCCTCGGGCCTCCTCGACGCCTGGGTCACACCATGGGGTGAAGATGGCCCGAAGATGTACGGAAACACCGTTACCAACCATCGGTTGAGAGAAACGGACGCCGAAACCACCCCGGAGCCCCCAACCCACAACACCCCGCCCACCACGACCCCGTACACCACCACCGCGGCCGACAACACGCTTGCCCCTGCCAGTGACGCACTTGCCGCAGTCGGCGGGACGCTCGTCGGGTCCGGCGACGTGTTCGCCGTGGCAGGCGAGCCGGCACCGCACCCGTCCCTGGCATCGGTGCTGGTCCCCGCAGTGGGACCGGACTCCCCGGTGCCCGCGCGGACCGTGGCCGACCTGCTCGCCTCGGTCTCCCTGGATCACGGCCCGTTCGCGGTCACCCCGGACGGCCGCTGGCAGGCAGGCGTGCTGACCGGGACGTGGCACAAGGACGCGGCCGAGTTCATCGGCGCGGGCGCCCGCGAAGCCGCGCGGCAGCGCCGGATCGCCGAGCTGGAGGACGAGCTCGCGACCCTGCGCGCGGACCTGGGCACGGCCGAGTCGGACCTGGCCTCCGCACGCCGCCTGGTCGAGCAGTGGGAGGCCCACCTGGAGCGCTTCCCCGCCGACCGCGACCTGGTCGCCCGGCACGGCCGCCTCCAGGGCGCCCAGGAGTCCGCCGACCGCGCCGCCCGACGCGCGGAGCGGCTGCAGGCGGAGTTGACGGAGGCCGAGGCCCGCAACGAGGCGGCGCGCGCGGCGCTGGTCCGGCAGGCCGGTGACGCCGGGCTGCCCGCGACGACCGAAGGGCTCCGCGAAGCCCGCACCGCGGCCGCCGAGGCGCAGCGCACCGCGGACCGGCTGGGTGACGTGCTGGGGCGCCAGTGCCGGGGCACGGTGGCGGACCTCACCGACGCCGGGCACCGGTACCACGCGGCGGTGGAGGATCGCGTGGCGGCCGAGGCCGAGGCGGAGTCGCGGTGCCAGGACTACGCGACGCAGGCGTCGGCGCTGGCCGAGTTGGCCGACGCCATCGGCGGCGAGGCCCGCGAGATCGCGGATCAGCTGTCCACTTTGGAGCGTTCGCGGCGGGAGATGCGCGCCGAGATCAAGCGGGTGCGCGAAGACGTCACCGCCGCCCGCGAGCAGGCCGCGAAGCTGTCGGCCCAGCTCGACACCGCGGCCGAGCAGCTCGGTGACGCGCGCGAGGCCGCGACCCGCGCCGCCGAGCACTTCAGGGCCACCGTCCAGGCGCCCGGGATCCTGGCGGCCGCGCTGCCGGACGTGCCCGCGGACGTGACCTCGGTGCGCGCCGCGCTGGTCGCGGCCGACCGCCGTGCCGCGAGCGAGGCGACCGTGATCGCCAAGCTCCAGGCGTTGCAGACGTCGTTGGCGGGCAGCCACGACATCGCCGCCGACCAGCACGCGGGGCTGCTGACGGTCATGGTCACCGGTGAGGAGGGCGCCCGACCGGTCGCCACCGCCGCGCGCCGGGTGACGGCGAAGCTGAGCGAGCAGAGGGGGTTCCTGGACGACCAGTACCAGCGGATCTTCGCCGACTACCTGATCCGCGACCTCGCCGAGTGGCTGCGCAGCCAGATCGCGGTGGCCGAGGACCTGTGCAAGCGGATGAACGAGGTCCTCGCCCGCGCCAAGTCCAGCCAGGGCGTGCACGTCAAGCTGGCGTGGAAGCACTCGGCGGCGCTGGACGAGGAGACCCGCGACGCCCTGGGCCTGGTCCGCCTGCCCTACGCCGAGCGCGACCCGGAGCAGGACGCGACGCTGCGGAAGGTGTTCACCGAGCGGATCGAGCAGGAGCGCGACACCCACAGCGGCAGTTACGCGGAGGTGCTGGCGCGGGCCCTGGACTACCGGACGTGGCACCAGTTCACCGTGACGGTCGCCGACACCGGGCCGGACGGCGGGCCGCGCGAACGCCGGCTGCGGCAACTGTCGTCGGGTGAGACGCGCCTGATCTCGTACGTCACGCTGTTCGCGGCGGCGGCCTCGTTCTACGACGCGGTGAGCGGTGACTTCTCGCCGTTGCGGCTGGTGCTGCTGGACGAGGCGTTCGAGCGGCTGGACGACCCGACGATCGCGCGCATGCTCGGCCTGCTGGTGGACCTGGACATGGACTGGGTGATCACCTGGCCGAGTGGTTGGGGCGTGTCCGACAAGATCCCGCGCATGCACATCTACGACGTGTTGCGCCCGCGCAACGGTCGCGGTGTCGCGTGCATCCAGACGACCTGGGACGGCGCCGCGCTCGACCGCATCGACCCCTGAGCACCCGAACGCTGAGCACCCGAACCCTGAGCACCCGGAGCACGGGGAGCCCCGACCACGCCGGTTCCCCGGTCCTCGGCTCCCCGGCCCCCGGCGACGCCCGCTCCGGTCGGACCGGTCAGCCCACTCGGCTGGGCGCCTGGCGGCGCACCCCGCCCGCCGCGAGGAACTCGGCCACCGGCAGCGTCGCCGCGCCCAGGGCCACCGACTCCGGCCCCAGTTCGCACAGGGTGATCGACACCTGCTCGAACGGCCGGTGCAGGGCGTGGCGGGCGGCTTCGGCGCGGACGTCGTCGAGGATGCGGGCGCCGAGCAGCAGCCCGGCCCAGCCGCCGACGATCACGCGGGACGGGTTGAACAGGTTGATCAGGTTCGCGATGCCCAACCCCGTGTAGCGGGCGGTCTCGGCGAGCACGTCCCGCGCGGCCCGCGACCCGTCGGCGACCAGCGCGGCTAACGCCGCCTCCTGCTCGGCGGGCACGTCCGGCTCGACCGCCCGGTACCGCTCGACCACGCCGGACGCGCCGATATACGCCTCCAGGCAACCGAGGGCGCCGCACCGGCAGGGCCTGCCGTCGAGGGCGACGGTCGTGTGACCCCACTCCCCCGCACCGCCCGACGAGCCGCGGTAGAGCACGCCGCCGGCGATGACGCTCGCGCCGACGCCCGACCCGATCAGCGCGACCACCGCGTCACCCGCGCCCCGGCCCGCGCCGAACCACATCTCGGCCTGGCCCAACGTGTTCGCGCCGTTGTCCAGGAACAACGGCAGGTCGGTGCCCGCGCGCAGCATCCGCTCCAGGGCGACGCCGTGCCAGCCCACGGTCTGCGCGTAGACCAGCCCCCGCTCGACGAACCCGGGCACGCCGATGCCCACGCCGAGCACGTCCTCCACCCCGCTGTCGCGCAGGCAGCGGTCCAGGCCGTCGAGGACCCGCCCCGCCACGTCGTCGACCGAGTGCACGTCCGGCTCCATCGGCGACGCGGCCACGGCCAGCCGCCGCAGCGTCAGGTCGAACACCTCGACCAGCACGTGCGTCTCACCGACGTCCACCCCGACCACCGCCGCGAACGCGGGGTTGACCCGCAGCAGCACGCGGGGACGCCCACCGTCCGAGTCGACCTGCCCGGCCTCCACCACGACGCCCTCGGAGATCAGCTCGCCGACCACGTTGCTCACCGACGCCTGGCTCAACCCGGTGATCCCGGCCAACTCCTGCCGGCTGCGCGGCTCGTCGAAGTACAGCGCGCGCAGCACTCGCGCCCGGTTGCCGGCGCGCAGGTCGCGCACTGTCAGCTTGCGGTGCACAGCGATCCCCATCAGGCCGGTTGGCGATGTCCGCCACAAGTCGCGGTGGACACACGACGTTATCCCCCCGCACCCCCGGAAGAGCCCGATTCACCGTGCGCCACCGACAGTTTCCGCCCGGACCACCCGTGCGAAGGACCCGAACGGCACCCGTTCCACCGCCCCGGATCGCCACCGTGATCACCACGTCGCCCACCGCGACCGACCAGCACCACAGACCAGCGCCACCGACCGACACCACGAACCGGCAACGCGGGCCGCCACGGCTCACCCGCCGAACCACGTCCGGCACGTCCGGCACCCGGGCGCACCATCGCCCGCCCGGGTCCCGGCGGTCCGAGGTGGTCCTAGCCGGCGGCCACCCAGGACTGGATCATCCGGTAGGCGATCGACGCGCCCGGCGCGAGCAGCAGGTCCGGCACGCTCCCGGGCTCGGCCAGCGCCCGCCGCACGTCGGCCCGGTCGACCCACTTGGCCTGGGCGATCTCGCCGTCCGCCAGGCGCAGCGGTTCGGTCGGGTCGGCCACCGCCTCAAAGCCCACCATCAGCGACCGCGGGAACGGCCACGGCTGGCTCCCGAGGTAGCGGATTTCGCCCACCTCGACGCCGACCTCCTCCTCGATCTCCCGCGCGACGCACGCCTCCAGCGACTCGCCGGCCTCGACGAACCCGGCCAGCACCGAGTACCGCCCCTCCGGCCAGCCCGCGCCGCGGGCGAGCAGGACCCGGTCGGCGCCGTCGTGGACCAGGCAGATCACGGCCGCGTCGGTGCGCGGGTACTCCTCGCGCCCGCACCGCTCGCAGACCCGCGCCCACCCCGACTTGATCGACTCCGTCGGACCGCCGCACACCGCGCAGAACTTCGCCGAGCGGTGCCAGTGGAACAGCGCCACCGCCGAGGTGAACAGGCCCGCGCCGGTGTCGTCCAGCAGCGCGCCGGCCGCCCGCAGGTCCAGCCACTGCTGCTCGTCGGTCAGCTCCGCCTGGAACCACGCCCGCCCGGACGGCGCCGCGACGTCCGTCTCGTCCTCGGTCAGCGGCACCGCCCAGTACGCCACGCCGTCCTGCTCGCCGAGCAGCACGGCGGTGTCCGGCGGCTCGTCGCCGAAGTCCGTGGCCGGGTGGTCGACCAGGCGCGTCCCGCGGTCGGCCACCGGCGCCCGGCCGTGCGCGTCGACGGTGATGACGCGCGACTTCGGCCACAGCTGCGCGAGGCGCCGCTCGTCACCGCGCAGCGGTTCCCGCCGGTCGACGGTGAACCGCGAGAGCGCCGGCAGTTCCACCAGCTCGAAGCTCACGGCAGGGCCACACCGCCCAGCGCCCGCAGCCGCGGCGTCAGCTTGTCGGCGTCGCCCACGAGCACGCCGGTGAACGCGGTGGGCGCGAAGAACTCCAGCGCCACCTCGGCCACCTGCTCGACGGTGACCGCGGCCAGCCGCCCGGGGTGCCCGAGGAACCAGTCCACGCCCAGGCCCAGGCCGGCGAGGTTCACCAGGAACGACGCCAACCCGCCCTGCGACGACGTCGCGGTCAGCAGCGACCCGACGGCGTACCGGCAGGCGGTGCCCACCTCCTCCTCCGACGGCGGCGACAGGGCCATCCTGGCCAGCTCGTAACGGGTCTCCAGCAGCGCCGACGCCGTGACCTCGCTCGCCGTGTCGGCGTCCACCAGCAGCGCCGCGCCGCCCGGCGTGAACTCCGGGTACGACCGCGCGTGGTAGGTGTAGCCCTTGTCCTCGCGGATGTTCTCCACCAGGCGCGAGGAGAAGAACCCGCCGTACACCAGGTTCGCTAGCTGGAGCGCCGGGTACCGCTCGTCGGTGCGCACCAGGGCGCGCGCGGCGAGCCGGATCTGCGACTGCACCGCGCCGGGCCGGTGCACCAGCAGCACGTCGCCGCCCCGGACCACCGGCAGCGGCGACAGCGTCACCGCGGTGCCCTCGGCCGTCCACCCGCCCAGCGCGTTCTCGACCGCCCGCACCGCCGCGTCCGGCGCCACGTCGCCGACCAGCACCAGCACCGCGCCGCGCGGCAGCACCGCCGCCGCGTGCAGGGCCAGCACGTCGTCGCGCGTCACCGACAGGACCTCGTCCGCCTCGGGCATCTCCTTGGCGTACGGGTGGTCGCCGTACAGGTGGCGCTGCAACGCCTCCCGCGCGATCACGCTCGGCTGCGACCGCGCGAGCCGGATCCGCTCGACCAGCCGCGCCCGCTCCCGCTCGACCTCCTCGTTCGGGTAGGTCGCGCCGGTCAGCGCGTCGCGCAGCACGTCGAGGACGGTGTCGAGACCCGCCGCCAGCGCGTTGCCGGTGAACGCCAGCCGCTCCGGGTCCACCGCCGCGTCCAGCTCGCCGCCGACCAGCGCCAGCTCGGTGTCGACGTCCACCCGGCTGCGGGTGGCGGTGCCGGTCAGCACCGTGCTGGCCAGCAGCTCGGCGCGCGCCGCGTGCGTCGAGCCGGTGCTGGAGGACGCCGGGTCCCCGAACGGGATCCGCAGCCGCACCTCCACCAGCGGCACCGACGACCGGCGCACCGCGATCACCCGCAGGCCGTTGGCCAGCGTCGTATCGACGGTGTCCAGGTCCGCCGCCGCCCGCTGCCCGCCCAGCTCCGGGAACGGGCGAGGCCCGAGCGCCGTACGGCCGATCTCCTCGGCGCTGCGGTGCTTGGTCGGGGCGCTCACTCGTTACCTCCGTTGGCCGGGTTGAGGATCAGGACGGCGCGCGAGTCCGGCCGCAGCGCCTTGGCCGCGGCGGCGACCTCGTCGGTGGTGATGCCGGACAGCTTCTCCGGCAGCTCGTACAGCAGCTCGGCCCTCCCGAACAGCAGCTCGGCCGACCCGAGGCCCAGCGTCCGGCTGGTCAGCCGGTCGTGCTCGCGGTGCATGGTCGACGCCCAGCGGGCGGTGACCTTCGCCAGCTCCTGCGCGGTCGGCCCTTCCTCGGCCAGCCGCAGCAGCTCCTCGTCCACCACCGCGATGATCCGATCGGCGGTCACCTCGGACGGGTGGATCGCGGTGATGCTGAACGTGTCGGGGTCGCGCGCCTCCAGCGGCCCGAACAGACCGCACCCGGAGCCGACTTCCACCACGAGCCTGTCGCGGTGCACCAGCCGCTGCTGCAGCCGCGACCCGTCGCCGTCGGTCAGCACCCCGGCCAGGACCAGGTAGGTGAGGTAGCCCTCCACGTCGTTCACCGGGTCCGGGACGCGGTAGCCCAGGGCGAGCGCGGGCATCGGCGCGTGCGCGTCGGTGTGCTCGGCGCGCAGCTCACCCTTCGGCGGCGCCTCGGCGAAGGACGGCCGGGGCGGCGCCGGACGGGCGGGCACGTCGCCGAAGTGCTTCTCGACCAGCGCCTTCGTTGTCTCCACGTCGAAGTCGCCCGCCACCGTCAGCACGGCGTTGCTCGGCGCGTAGTAGGTGTCGAAGAACGCGGCGCAGTCGTCCACGGTGGCGTTCTCCAGGTCGGTGAAGTCGCCGTAGCCGTTGTGCGCGTTCGGGAAGGTCTGGAACAGGACCGGTGGCAGGAGGATCCAGGGGAACCCCCCGTACGGTCGGTTCAGGACGTTGAGTCGGATCTCCTCCTTCACCACGTCGATCTGGTTGCGCAGGTTCTCCTCGGTGAGCTTCGGCGCGCGCATGCGGTCCGCTTCGAGGAACAGCGCCCGCTCCAGTGCCGCCGACGGCAGCACCTCGTAGTAGTCGGTGTAGTCGGGGTGCGTGGAGCCGTTGAACGTGCCACCCGAGGACTGCACGTGCCTGAAGTGGGCGAGCTTCTCCAGGCTCTCGCTGCCCTGGAACATCAGGTGCTCGAAGAGGTGCGCGAACCCCGTCCGCCCCTCCGGCTCGGAGCGGAATCCCACGTCGTAGTGCACGCTCACCCCGACGACCGGGGCGCTGCGGTCTGGTGCGAACACCACCCGCAGGCCGTTGGGGAGCGTGAACCTGTGCAGTTCGGGTAGCGCCATGAGCGCAGCCTACGGGTTTCGGCGGCCACTCGGGCCGCAGGTCACCCGCCGGCCGCGCCACCCCGCTACGCCCATCGCGAACCGACCGGGTTCGGACCGGTCGACCACCGCTCCACGGCCGGGCCCGTTCCGGGTGCACCCGGAACGCGACCCGCACCGACCGGCCACCCCGGCCCGGTGGAGCCACGCGCTTGGGCACCGGGTCGGCTTCGGCCGCCGCGCCCGGCTCCTCACCCGTCGCCCGCGGGGTCGGTGGCCGGACGGGTCAATTGTCGAACGGGTGTTCGACGGGAGGCAAGGTCACCATCGGGTGATCGTGATCAGCCCCGCAGCGACCGCAGGTGCCCGGCCTGCGCCAGGACCCCGTCCAGCGCGCCGAGGAACGTCGGGAACCGGTGGGCGAAACGCCGCAGGTCACCGCCGCTCTCCGCCTCGCCGAACCAGTACAGCCCGGGCCGGGTCCCGGCGAACGCCGCCAACCACCGCTCCGTCTCCCCCAGCACCACCGCGTACGGCAGCGACCGCGAGAACACCATCTCCCGGTCCGCGTCCGGGATGTCCCGGGGCGTCGCCGTGTGCAGGTACCCGCGCAGCCCCCGCACGTGCTCCAGCAGGGCGCTGCCCCGCTTGGTCCGCGCGGGCATCGACCGCGCGCCCACGGCCAGCGCCACCCCCGCCGCGACCACCACCAGCCCGAACAGCGCACCCGTCCCGACCAGCGCCAACACCGCGGTCAGCACCGCGCCCAGCACGCCCAACCCGACCCCGGCCCACCACCACAGGTTCCGCTCGGCGTCCGGCCGCCGCGCGAACCAGTTCTTCGCCACCACGTCGGCGTACAGCGCGTCCCGCACGCGCGACAGGTCGATCCGCCGGCCGCGCAGCTCGGACAGCAGCACCGCGTCCACGCCGTCGGGCAGCAGCGCCTCGTAGACGGCGCGCTCGTAGCCCGACAGCGACGGGTCGGCCGGGTTGCGGCGGACGAAGCGCCAGTCCAGCCCGCCGACCTCCTCGATCCACACGTAGTTGCGCACCGCGAGGTCGACGATCGTCGCGGTCACGTCGACCACGTCCACGTGCTCGTCGACCACGGTGCCGACCTGCCCCGGCAGCACGCCGTCCGGCGAGGCGAACGCCACCCGCCCGGCCGCGTCGGTGACCAGCACGTCCACCGGTCCGACGTCGCTCGCCAGGGCCCGCGCGTCGCGGCCGCGGAGGTACCACAGCAGCACCGCGCCGCCGAGCAGCAGCAGGACCAGCGCGCCGAGCCCGGCGCCGGTCGCCGGGGTCAGCGCGAACGCCGCGGCCAGGCCCGCCGACTCGACCACGCGCGCGTTGGCCGGCGCCGCGCCCTCCTGGAGGCCGACCGCCACGTCGACCCGCTCGCCGGGCGCCAGGCCGATCTCGGTGGCCCGCACGCCGCGCCCGTCGCCCAGCTCCGCGGTGGTGCACGGTTTCGCCGTACCCGGCTCGCCGGCCAGGCAGTTCACCGACCGCGGCGCGTCCGGGGCGATCACCGAGACCCTGACGGAGTCCAGCTCGACGTCCCAGCCGCTCGCGGGCTGCCAGCGCAGTTCGAGGGTGTCGCCGATCTGCGCGACGGCGCCGACGACCGCGTAGGTGACGGTGGACGTGCCCGCCCGGAGTGCGATCGAGAACTCGTCGGCCGATGCTGTAGCCGTGCCCTCGCCGTCCACGGTCGCGTTGGCGACCTCGTACACGCGGTCGCGGTTGCCGCCGACTGCGATGCGTAGCGGGACCACACGATTGGCTGATTTTCCTTCGGGGACGGTCACCACCTCGGTCACGGTCAACCGGCCGTCGCGCTCCAGTTTCAGGCGCACGTCGACGTTGACCGTCCCGGGCAGCCCGGCCGGGCTGCTCGGTTGCGCCACCGCGACGCCTGCGCCCGTGCCCAGCGCGATCGCGCAGATCGCGGCCGCTCCCCAGTTTCTCAACACGGCCGCGCAGGATAGCGGAGTTCCCCTAAGCTCCAATGCTGATTCGGGCATCCGCGACATGGGGGACCACCAGCGATGACGCAACCACCACCGCCGGGTGGCTGGCCGCCGCCACGACCGGTTGGCCCTCCGCCGGTGCCCGCGCCGCTGCACCACCGGCAGCCGCCGCCGACCCGCCAGTGGCCCGCCCAGCAGCCCCCGCCGTCCGGTCCTCCGCCCTGGGGACCGCAGCCCGGCGGTCCCCCGCCGATGGACCCCCAGCAGGTCGGCCCTCAGCAGGTCGGACCCCCTCAAGTCGGCCCTCAGCAGGTCGGGCCCGCGCAGGTCGGGCCGCCGCAGGCCGGACCCCCGCCCTGGCCCGGACCGAACGCCGGACCACCGGTGGCGCCGCCCCAGCCACCCCCCGTGAGCTGGGGTCCGCCACCCGGACCGCCGCCGGGGTGGGGCCCGCCGCCGATGCCCTACCCGCCGCTGCCGCGCAGCAAGAGCAAGGGCCCGCTGGTGGCGGTGCTGCTGATCGGCTTCGTGGTGCTGGGCATCGCGACCATCGGGATCATCGCGGCGACCCGCGACTCCAACCAGGCCGGCGACTCCGGTTACTCCGGGTATTCGAGTTACACCTATTCGCCTGAACCGACGACCACGACCACCACCACGACGACGACCGCGAACGAGACGACGAGACCGTCGGCCAGCACGCCGAAGTCCGGCCCGAAAGCCGTCATCGCGCTCGGCGACAACCCGATCCACTCGGCGGACCTGGGCGCGTTCGACATCGACGGCTGCCCGCTGCCCGCGATGGACTACTCGCCCGCCGGGCAGGACCAGTTCCTGCGCGCCGCGCTGCCGTGCATCGAGGCGATGTGGAAGCCGTCGTTCACCAAGGCCAACCTGCCCTACCAGCCGGTCGAGCTGGTCATGGTGACCTCGCAGATCACCAACACGTGCGGCTCCATGGGACCCGACCGCACCGCCATGTACTGCGACGGCACCATCTACTGGACGCCCAACCACTACGCCAACGAGCAGGGCGCGGCCAACCCCAACCACCCCGGCAAGTACCTGGGCCAGCTCGCCCACGAGTACGGCCACCACGTCCAGTGGCTGTCCGGCATCCTGCGCGCCTCCGGCGAGGCCCAGTACGAGCAGGGCGGCTGGGACACCCCGGCCGGCCTGGAGCTGAACCGGCGCAAGGAGCTCCAGGCGACCTGCTTCGGCGGGATGACGCTGGCCCCGCTGTCGCACGGCGCGGTGCCCGGCGACGTCATCTCGGTCGCGCTGACCGACGCGGGCAACCGCGGCGACTACCCCATCTACCCCAACCGGGACCACGGCGCGCCCGAGCGGAACGCGGCCTGGGTGAACCACGGGTTCAAAAACAACAACACGAGCGCGTGCAACACTTGGGTGGCCGGCGCGGCGGAAGTCAGCTGACCCGACTGGAGGACCGTGCGCACACCCGAGCAGCCCAGGAACAACCCGATCGCGCTCATCGGTGTGTTCGCGCTGATCGTGTCGTGCGTGCTGGGCCTCGGTGCGGTGACCCAGCTGGAGTCGTCCCGGCGGATCGGCGGGCGGCCGGTGGCCGTGCCGGACGCCGCCCCGGACCCCGCGAGGGGCACGGAGGAGCCGCGACCTCGGGCCGTGCACCGGCTTGCCGACCACCCGTTGCTGGTCACGCCCACGAAGCTGCCCGCGGTGGCGTGCGCGTTGCCGGGGTTCGGACTGTCGGACACCCAGTTGTCGACGTACTACAAGGCGGGCACGGCGTGCCTCGACCAGGCGTGGCGGCCCGTGCTGGAGCAGGCGAACCTGCCGTTCTCGCCGCCCGCGCTGGACACGTCCCCGGAGCTGGCCGAGGGGCCGTGCGGCTCGGCGCCCGCGGAGAGCGAGGCGGTGGCCTACTACTGCGGCCGCAACCGGACCATCTACATGCCCACGCGGCGGCTGCGCGACAACGGCGGCGGTGAGCGCGCCGGGTCGCACCTGGCGACGTTGGCGCACGAGTACGGGCACCACGTGCAGGCGTTGAGCGGGATGCTGCGCGCGGCGGACGGCAGGATCGTGGCCTCGGGCGAGCGGACGCCGGCGGGCCTGGAGATGTCGCGGCGGATCGAGCTCCAGGCGAACTGCTTCGCCGGGATGTTCCTGTCGGCGGCGTCCGGGTCGATCGGGCCGGCGCTGGCCGCCGAGGCGGCGGAGGACTTCCAGTACGCGGTGGAGGAACCACCGGAGAAGAACGCGCACGGCAACCCCGAGAACCAGGCCGAATGGGCCTCGGTCGGGTTCGAGGCGGGCACGACGACGGCGTGCAACACCTACGCCGCGCCGACGGCGGCCGTCGGCTGAGAACGCCTGGTCAGCAGGTAGGCGTAGAGGCCGCCGGCGAGACCGCTCAGGCACAGGAGCGTCGCGGCCAGCCTGGTTTCGAACGGCATCCCGGCGGGGGCGCTGGCGGCCGCCTGGACGGTGAACTCGCCGGTGGTGTCGGCGGGGAGGACGACCTCGACGACCTCGTCCTCCTGGTGGCCGCAGCCGTCGAGCTTGACGGTGCGCACCTCGTCGCCGATTTGGACCTCGACGCGGTCGTAGGCGTCCGCGCCGCCGCAGGAGGCAGGTTCGACGACCGTGGCCGGGGCCAGTCGGGTCCCGGTCCCGGTCGAGGCGTTCGGCCACCAGAGGGCGACCACCGCCGCGACGCCCAACAGTCCCGCTACCAGCAGGACCAGCGCCCATCTCACCGGGCTTCGCGGAGCCGCCACAGCGTGGATGGTCGCAGACGGGACGGGCGGTTGTCGTGGGGGTGGGCGGGTGTTCCGGACCGCCCCGGATCACCCGATCGTGATCTTGTCAACCATCGAACACCCGTTCGAAAATCAACCCATGAACAAAACCCCCGAAGTCATCGAACAGGTCGGAATCGCGGCAGGAGACGGGTTCCGATCCCGAGGAGCACCGGCTGATCCCCCGCCTTGGAGCGGGCCGCCGGGCCGAAGAGCGTCGCCGCGCGCCGGCGACGGTCGTGGTCGGCGGCGGCCGGGTCGATCGCGGTCGCCGAGGCGTGGGTTCCCGGCCCGCGCACGGCCGGCTTGGCCACACCGGCTCTCGTAGCCTGCTGGTTCGGAGGTGCCGGCTCACCGCATGCCCGTGGTTCGCCCGGCCACTGGCGGCGGTGAACAGGTGACTGCCGGACCTGCGACAGCCGCGGACACACGACTCCGACGGACCGCGACCGGTCTCGGCCGCCCACGAGCGCGCAATCCGCCGAGCGCACAGTTCGCCAAACCGACGGGCCGACAGGCCGACAGGCCGTCGAGCCGACGTTCGTCCAGCGCGAGCCAACCAGTCAACCGAGCCGACCAGTCAGCCGAGCCGACCGGCTCAACCTGCCCTGCCTGCCGAGTGCGGGCCGTAGCCGGCCAGCCGAACCAGCCAACCAGCCGATTCACCGGCCGAGTCGGCCGGTCGGCCAACCAGCGAATCAGCGAATCAGTCAGTCGAGTCCCGTCGGACTCGCCTGGGGAAATGAATGGTCATCGGGTTCGATCCGTGGCGGTCCCTAGATCGAAGCGACGCGGAATCGCGGCCCGGGACGTCGCAGAATGAGGAGGTGTCGACTGCTGCCAGAGTACTGGTGATCGAGGACGCGGAAGCGATCGGTGCGGCGGTGAGTTCCGCCCTCCGGGACGCGGGTTACCAGGTACAGGTCCGGCCGGACGGTCGGGACCTGGAAGGCGAGCTGAGCCGGTTCCGCCCGGACCTCGTGGTGCTCGACGTGATGCTGCCCGGTCGGGACGGCTTCGCGTTGTTGGAGGTGATCCGGCGGACCAGTGGGGCCGGGGTGGTGATGTTGACCGCCCGGGACGGCGTGTCCGATCGGCTGCGAGGGCTGGACCGGGGCGCGGACGACTACGTGGTGAAGCCGTTCGTGTTGGCCGAGTTGGTCGCGCGGGTCAGTGCGGTGCTGCGGCGGTTGGGGCGCACGCCGTCCACCGTGCAGATCGGTGACCTGGTGGTCGACGCGGACTCGGCGGTGGTGCTGCGCGGGAGCGCGCCGATCGAGTTGACCGCCACCGAGCTGCGGCTGCTGCGGTACCTGGCGGCGCAGCGCGGGCGCGTGGTGGGCAAGACCCAGATCCTCACGGCGGTGTGGGGTTACGAGGACTACGACCCCAACCTGGTGGAGGTGCACGTCAGTGCCCTGCGCCGGAAGCTGGAGGAACACGGGCCGCGTCTGCTGCACACCGTGAGAGGGCTGGGCTACGTGCTCAGGGCTGACGAGACGTGAGCCTGCGGACCGTCTCGCTGCGACGTCGGGTCACGCTGTACGTGATCGGCGTGCTCGGGGTGGTGCTGCTCGGGGTGGTGCTGCTGGTGGACGGGCTGTTCGCGGCCCAGTCCAAGCGGGATGTCGAGACCGCGTTGCTGGAGAAGGCGCGGGTGGCTCAGCAACTGGTCAAGCAGCACGTGCGCGGGGCGGACCTGGTCAACCGGTTGGAAGGTCGGGGCGTGGAGGTCCGGCTGGTCATGCCGGGCGGGGCGGTGTTCGGGAAAGCACCTTCGGAGGGGGTGGCCAACCAGGTCGATCGGGAACTGGTGGACGGGTCGGTGATCACGCTCTACGCCGAGTCGTCGGTGATCACGGCCGCGCAGGTGCGGCTGCGACGGTTGTTGCTGCTGGTCGGGTTCGGTGGGCTGGCGGTGACGGCGGCGGCGCTGGTGTGGACGGTGCGGCGGGCGTTGGCGCCGTTGGACGCGATGACCACGCTGGCCCGCTCGATCGCCAAGGGCAAGCGCGGGTACCGGCTCAACCCGTCGTCGACGGACAACGAGCTGGGCCGGACGGCGGCCGCGTTCGACGACATGCTGGATTCGCTGGAGGGATCGGAGGAGAGGACCAAGAGGTTCGTGGCCGATGCGGCGCACGAGCTGCGGACACCCATCGCGGGCGTGCAGGCGGTGGCCGAGGCGCTGATGCAGACCTCGGACGCCGAGGAGCGGGAGCGGTTGAACCTGCTGCTGGTGCGGGAGTCACGGCGGGCCGGGCGGCTCGTGGACGACCTGCTGGCGCTGGCCAGGATCGACGTCGGGCTCGAACTGCACCGCGAACGCGTGGACCTGCTGGCGCTGGCCGAGGCCGAGGTGGGGCGGACGCGGTTGCTCGCGCCCGACTTCGACATCGAGGTCGAGGGCGTGTCGGTGTTCGTCTCCGTCGACCCGCAGCGGTTAGCGCAGGTGCTGGCGAACCTCGCCGACAACGCCCGGCAGGCCACCGGCCTCTCAGGGCGGGTGAGGCTCTCCGTGTCGGCGGCGGGTGGCTTCGCGCTGCTCGTGGTGTTCGACAACGGGCCCGGGGTGCCGCCTGGCGACCGGGAATGCATCTTCGACCGGCTGGTCCGGCTGGACGAAGCGCGTGATCGGCGGTCGGGTGGCTCGGGGCTCGGGCTGGCCATCGCGCGCGGTGTGGTGCGAGCCCACGGAGGGGAGCTGACCTGCACGGATGCCGACCAGGTCACCGCCTTGATGCGGGATGACGTCGATGAGCCGACGCTGAGGATGAGAGGGGTGATGGATGCGGCCAAGGGCATGACCGGCGATCGGATGACCGGCGATCGGATGGCCGGCCATGGGGTGGCTGACCGTGAGAGGACTGACCGCGAGGTGGCCGGTAGTGGGACGGCTGACCGCAAGGTGGGCGGCGGCGATCCGAGTGTTGGCGATTCGAGTGGCGGCGGTCTGAGGATCGGCGGCTCGAGGATCGGCGGCTCGGGTGCCGGCGACCCCGGCGGTTCGGATGGTGGTAGACCGGCGGCGGCTGGGCGTGGGGCGGCGTTTGTGGTGCGGTTGCCGCTTGTGGAGTGACGGTGGTTTCGGGGACGGTGCTTGCGGAGGGTGGGGCGGCGGTGGCAGGTGGGTTGGGTCCACCTGCCTTCGCCGCTCCGCTTCCTCGGGCTGCTCCCTCGAGCCTGCTCCGGCGACTTGCTCCGGCGACTTGCTCCGGCGGCCTGTTCCGGCGGCCTGCTCCCTCGAGCTGCTGCTTCGACCTACTCCTTCGGCGGGGTGACCTTCTTGACGTAGAGGAGGCGGTCGCCTGCTTCCACCGCGTCCGCTTCCGGGGCGTCGATCCGGTATAGGGTGCCTTCGCGCACCACGCCCAGCACGATGTCCGGCAGGTGTCGGGGTGAGCCGCCGATTTCGGAGGGTTCCACGTCCCGTTCGGCGATGGCCAGGCCCGCGTCCGGGGTCAGCAGGTCCTCGACCATGTCGACCACCGACGGGGTCGCCGTCGCCATGCCCAGGAGGCGGCCCGCCGTCTCGCTGGAGACGACCACCGAGTCGGCTCCGGACTGGCGCAGGAGGTGTTCGTTCTCGCGTTCGCGCACCGAGGCGACCACCTGGGCCTTCGGCGCCAGCTCGCGGGCGGTGAGGGTGACCAGGACCGCCGTGTCGTCGCGGTTGGCGGCCACCACCACCGCCCTGGCCCTGGGCACGCCCGCCACGCGCAGGACGTCGTTGCTGGTGCCCGAGCCGTGGACGGTGACCAGTCCGATGGCCGACGCGGCGTCCAGGGCTTCCTGGGAGGTGTCCACGATGACGATCTGGCCGGGGTCCATGCCGTCGCCCATGAGGGCGCTCACCGCGGACCTGCCCTTCGTCCCGTAGCCGATGACCACCACGTGGTCCCGCACCTTGGTCCTCCACTTCTGGATGCGCAACGCCTGGCGCGAACGCTCGGTGAGCACTTCTAGGGTCGTGCCGACCAGCACGATCAGGAACAGCACCCGCAGGGGCGTGATCACCAGGACGTTGACCAGGCGGGCGTGGGAGCTGACGGGCGTGATGTCGCCGTAGCCGGTCGTGGAGAGCGACACCGTCGCGTAGTACACCGCGTCCAGCAGGGACAGGCCGTCCTCGTTGACGTCGCGGTAGCCGTCGCGGCCGATGTAGACGATCAGGACCGCCGCGGTGAGCGCGGCGGTGGCGCCGATGACCCGCTTGACGATCGAGCGGACCGGGCTCTGCGACGAGTCCGGCATCCTGATCACGCCGACGAGCGTGTGGCCCGGTCGTTCGGCCAGCGGCTCGCCGTGGTGGGTCCGGCGGATCATGACAACCTCTCCGGGAGTAGCCGCCACAGCCTGGCCGCGGCCTCGGCGCCGCGGAGCAACTGGGGCACGACGACGCGCTCGTTCGGCGCGTGGATGCGATCATCCGGCAACGTCGCCCCCAGGTACACGACCGGCACGCCCAGCCACCCGTGCAGCAGCGCCGCCGGGCCGGAGCCACCCGTTCGGCTGAACCTCACGGGCTGCTCGAACGCGGCCTCCACGGCGTCGCGCACCGCGCCGACCGCCGGGTGCGCCACGTCCACCGCGTACGGCGGCGTGCCGTCGCCGGCCGGGATCACCTCGGAGCGCAGGCCGGGCGGGGTGTGGGCCCGGACGAACTCGCGCAGCGCGTCGGCGACCCGCTCGGGCCGCTGGTCGGGCACGAGCCGGAACGACAGCTTCACCGACGCCTCGGCGGGCACGATCGTCTTCAGGCCGGGCCCGGTGTAGCCGCCGCTGATGCCGTTGACCTCGGCGGTCGGGCGCACCCACACCCGCTCCAGGGTGGACCAGCCCGGCTCGCCCGACAGGGCCTGCGCGCCGCCCGCGTTGGCGAGCCACACGGCCTCGTCGAACGGCAGCGCGGCGTAGTCGGCGCGCTCGGCCTCGGTGGGCTCCACCACGTCGGCGTAGAAGTCGCGCAGCCGGACGCGCCCGTCGTCGTCGTGGAGTGCCGCGACGAGCCTGGCGATCGCGGTGGCCGGGTTGGGCACGCTGCCGCCCGCGCGGCCAGAGTGCACGTCGGAGTCGCCGCCGGTGAACACGACCTCCGCGCCGTAGACGCCGCGCTGGCCGGTGCAGACCGTGGGCGCGTCCCGCGCGTACAGCGGGGTGTCGGTGAACACCACCAGGTCGCACGCGAGGTCGTCGCGGTGGTCGTCGAGCAGCCGGGTCAGGTGGGGCGAGCCGGACTCCTCCTCGCCCTCGACGAACAGCTTGAGCGTCACCGCGGGCCGGGTGGCGCCGGTCGCGGCGAGGTGGGCCCGGACGCCGAGCAGGTGCATCGCGACCTGCCCCTTGTCGTCGCTCGCGCCGCGCGCGAACAGCTCCTCGCCGACGAGGGTCGGCTCGAACGGCGGGTGCTGCCACCGCTCGACCGGGTCGACCGGCTGCACGTCGTGGTGGCCGTAGACCAGCACGGTCGGCGCGTCGGGGTCGGCGGCGGGCCAGCAGGCGTACACGGCGGGCAGCGCCGGCCCCGAGTCCCAGACGCGGACGTCGGGCCAGCCGTCGCGGCGCAGCGCGTCGGCGAGCCAGCGGGCGGAGGCGAGCACGTCGCCGCCGTGCGCCGGGTCCGCGCCGATCGACGGGATGGCCAGCCACTCGCGCAGCCCGGCCAGGAAGTCGGCGGCGGACGCGGCCACGGCCGCCCGCTCGGGATGTTCCGGTTTTTCGGGATCACCGCTCACGTTGCGGGAGGATAACCCCGGGAGCGCCGTTCGCGGGCCGACGTGACAGGGTGGGCTCATGGAACCCACTCGTTCCCGATCGTGGTCGGGGCCGGCGCTGGCGGGGCTGCTGGGTGTGGCAGGTGTCACGCACTTCGCCAAGCCGCGCCCGTACGACTCGATCGTGCCGCGCTCGCTCCCGGGCAAGCCGCGGACCTGGACTTACGCCTCCGGGGTCGCGGAGGTGGCGCTGGCCGCCGCGGTCGCCGTGCCGCGCACGCGCCGGCTGGGTGGGAAGTTGGCGGCGCTGTTCTTCGCGGCCGTGTTCCCGGCGAACGTGAAGATGGCCCTCGACCACCGCACGAAGTCGCCGAAGGCCAGGGCGATCGCGTACGGGCGGCTGCCGCTCCAGGTGCCGCTGGTCCTGTGGGCGCTGCGCGTGGGTCGGTCGACGTCCTGATCACCCTCAGCGCCCGGGTCGACACCCAGCGCGCCGATGGGTCTGTCATTGAAACCGCAACCAGTTCTAGGATGCCCGAGTGCAACCGCTCCTCCACCGTGCCGCGTCGGCGTTGGGTTGGCGCGGCATCGTCGTCCCCGACGTCGCCGTGTTGGGCCACCAGGTCTCGGCCGTCGTGCGGGTTCGCGCCGACGTGCACGAGTGGCGCAGCGCGAACGGCTGGCCGCCGCAGGCCGACCCCTCGTGGTTCCGCTCGTGGTTCGAGCCCGCCGCGCACGACCAGCTGCCCGTGCCCGCGGTGGAGCTGGTCGGCGTCCTGGTCGGGGAGTCGACGGTGGACCGCGCGCTGCAGTCGTGCGGGACGTTGATGACGCTCGCGCCGTGCTCGGTGGTGCTGCCCGCGCCGCAGGGCGGCCAGTCGTGGCCGCTGATCGAGCTGGACTACTACGGCATCGGGGTCGTCTCGGTGGACCCGTCGGGCGCGGCCGAGCTGGTGGTGCCGCCGGAGGACCGGTCGACGGAGTTCGGGCCGTCGCTGTTCGGGCGGTGGCTGCTGGAGGTGCTGTACGAGCGGGTGCTCAAGGAGGTGCCCGCGGACGCGCGGGTGCTCGGCTGAGCGTGCGGACACCGGGAACGGCGCCGGCGAGGCCCGGGACCGGTAGGACGGTCGGGGCCGGATAGGCCGGAGCAGGATATGCCTGACCAGGGCAGGCCAGGACGCCAAGACAGGCTGGGGCGGGCCGGCTGGTTCAGGGCCGGCTGGTTCGGGGCCGGCTAGTTCGGTATCGAGCGGATCAGGTTGCGGAGGCCCTCGGCGTCCAGCAGGTCGGCCGGGCGCAGGGTGTGGTCGTGGCGGACGTAGTGGAACGCCGCGCGCACCTTCTCCACGGGCGTTCCGGTGAGCGCCGCCCACGCCAGTCGGTAGGCCGCCAGCTGCACGGACAGCGCCGGCAGGCGCTCCTCGTCGGGCACCGAGCCGGTCTTCCAGTCGACCACGGTCCAGCCGCCGTCCTCGTCGGCGAACACCGCGTCCATCCGGCCGCGCACCGACATGCCCTCGATCTCGGCCTCGAACGGCACCTCGACGTCGTAGGGGGTGCGGCGCGCCCAGTCACTGGCCAGGAACGCCTCCTGGAGGCGGCCGAAGTCCGAGTCGGGTGCGGCGCCCTCGTCGGCGGCGCCGGGCAGCTCGTCCAGCTCGAACAGGCGGCTCGCGCCGAACCGCTGCTCCAGCCACGTGTGGAACGCCGTGCCCCGGCGGGTCAGGGGGTTCGGCGGGAACGGCAGCGGGCGGCGGAGTCGGCGGGCCAGCTGGTCCGGGTCGGCGGCCAGCTCGACGAGCTGGCTGACCGTGAGGTGCTCGGGCAGCAGCACGCGTTCCCGGCGGTCGGCCGCCGCGGCGCGTTCGGCCAGCAGGACGTCGACGTCGCGGGCCCAGCCCTCGGGGTCGTCCTCCGGTAGGTCGTCCGCGGCGAGGTCGTCCGCCGCGAAATCGTCCGCCGTGAGGTCGGGCTCCGCGGGGTCGGGCCCCGGGGGGCCGGGCCGCCCGTCGACGAGGTCGGCGGGCGGCTCGAAGTCGGGCAGGGACGCGAGGTCCGGCGGCGGCGCGTGGTCGGCCGGCGGCGCGAGGTCCGGCGGCGGCTCGAAGTCGGGCGGTTCGGGGGGCAGGTCGTCGTACGGCGGGGGCTCGTCGGGCGGCGGCGGCCCGTCCGGGGTCGGGTCGTGCGGGGTCAGGTCATCCCCGGCCAGGTCGTGGAAGGCGGGGTCGTCGACCGGGGCCGGTTCCTCGGGCGGCACGACGTCGTCGGCGTGGCCGGACACCGCCTCCGCCGAGCCCGAGCCCGAACCCTCCGGGACCTCGACGGGCTCGGGCTCGGCGAGCAGGCGCTCCAGCGCCGCCAGCACCAGCTCCGCCCCCTCCACCACCGCCGCGCGGCGCCGGCCCAGGGGGTCGGCCGGCCACTGGGCCGTCTTCGTCTGCGACGCCAGCGGGTTCGGCGCGTCCTCCGCCGGCGGCGGCGCCCAGACCGCGATGTCCGCCGGCGGGTGCTCCGCCGCCAGCACCGCCGCGCGGATCTCGGTCAGGAACGTCGAGGGCCCCTTCGGCTTGTCCCCCGTCTCGCCCCACCAGTGGCCGGACACCAGCAGGCTGTGCTCGGCCCTGGTCAGCGCCACGTACAGCAGCCGGCGCTCCTCCACCAGCCTCCGGGTGTCGAAGTCGTCCTCGTGCCGGACGAGCGCCTCCTCGACCTCCTTGCGGTCGTAGTGGGGCTGCAGCCGCAACGTGGGCAGGTCCTCCGCGTCACCGCGCAGGTCCGCCGGCAGCTCCGGCACCGTGCGCAGCCACGACGAGGACTTCTTGCGCCCCGGGAACACGTCCTTCACCACGTGCGGGACGGCCACGATGTGCCACTCCAGGCCCTTCGCCGAGTGCATGGTCAGCACCTGCACCCGGTTCTCGGCCACCTCCACCTCGCCCGGCTCCAGGCCGTCCTCGGCCTGCTCGGCGGTGTGCAGGTAGTCGACCAGCGAGGGCAGCGTCGCGGACGGGCTGGCCGCGGCGAAGTCGTTGACCACGTCGGCGAACGCGTCCAGGTGCGCCCGGCCGACGCCGCCGGGGCGGGACAGGGCCTCGATGTCCAGCAGCAGCGTGCGCTCCACGTCCGCGACCAGCTCCGGCAGCGGCTGGTCCAGGCGGCGGCGCAGCGCCGACAGCTCGGCGCCCAGCCTGCGGATGCGGCGGTAGCCCTCGGCCGAGTACGCGGTCGGGTCGCCCGGGTCGTCCAGGGCGTCGGCCAGGCCCGCCTGCTCGGCGTGCTCGCCGGGCAGGGCGTCGGCCAGCACGGACAGCGGGTCGTCCACGACGGCCTGCCGCGTCGGCGCGCCCGCCAGCTCGCGGGCCCGCGCCCACAGCGCCGCCAGGTCGCGCGCCGCGACCCGCCACCGGGACCCGGTGAGCAGGCGGGCGGCGGCGGTGCCCGCCAGGGGGTCCACCAGCACGCGCAGGGCGCTGACCAGGTCGCGGATCTCCGGTTCGTCCAGCAGGCCGCCCAGGCCGACGACCTCCACCGGCAGGCCGCGCTCGCGCAGCGCCGCCGCGATGGCGGTCATGTCGGAGCGCCGCCGGACCAGCACGGCCGCGGTCGGCGGCTCGTCGCTGGTGTCCAGGTGCGCCTCCCACTGCGCGGCCACGGTGTCGGCCAGCCAGTCCAGCTCCCGGCGGATGTCGTCGAACAGGGCCACGCGCACGTCGCCGGGCCCCGCGCCGTCGCGGGCGTGCAGCTCCTCCACGTCCAGGCCCATCGCGCGCAGCGGCGCGGCCACCGCGTTGGCCAGGGCCAGCACCTCGGGCGGATTGCGGAAGCTGGTGAGCAGCCCGTACTTGCGGGCGGGCGGGAAGTCGTGCACGAACCTCGGCAGGTTGGCCGCCGACGCGCCGCGCCAGCCGTAGATGGCCTGCGCCGGGTCGCCCACCGCGGTGACCGGCATCGGCTCGCCCCGGCCGAACAGGGACCGCAGCAGCACGCGCTGGGCGTGGCCGGTGTCCTGGTACTCGTCGAGCAGGACCGCGCCGTACCGCTCGCGCTCGCCGCGCACCACCTCGGGGTGCTCCAGGGCGAGCCGGGCGGCCAGGGACATCTGGTCGGCGAAGTCCATCGCCGCCTCGCGCCGCTTGCGCGCCTGGTAGGCCTCCAGCAGCGGCAGCAGGTTCGCGCGCAGCCGCTGCGCGTTGACCACGGCCTGCAACGACTGCGGCAGCGCCTCGCCCTGCCGCTTGGTCCGCGGCGCGGACTCGACGGCCCGGCACAGCCGCTCGGCGTGCCGGCGGAGCTGGTCGGGCTCGACCAGGTGCTCGCCCAGCTCGCCCGCCAGCGACAGCAGGTAGTTGGTCACGGTCGCCGGGACCTTGTCGGTCTCGATGTCCTCCGCCCACGTCGACACCACGCGGTGCGCGAGCTGCCACGCCGCGGTCTCGGTGAGCAGCCGCACGCCCGGTTCGACGGGCAGCCGCAAGCCGTGCTCGCCGACGAGCCGGCCCGCGTAGGCGTGGTAGGTGAGGACGACGGGCTCGGTGGTCAGCACGGCGGCCCGGCGTTCGCCGCTCGGGTCGAGCCGGTCCAGCAGCGGTGAGCCGGCCAGCCGCCGCAGCCGGGCCCGGACGCGCTCGGACAGCTGGCGGGCGGCCTTGCGGGTGAAGGTCAGGCCCAGGACTCGGTCGGGCGTGACGAAGCCGTTGGCGACCAGGTAGACGACGCGGGCGGCCATGGTCTCGGTCTTGCCCGCGCCCGCGCCGGCCACGACGAGGGCGGGCGCGCCCGGCGCGGCGACCACGGCGGCCTGCTCCGGCGTCGGCCTCGGCAGCCCCAGTGCTTCGGCGACCTCGAACGGGCTGGCGAGCGCCCCCGGCTCACCCGCTCGTTCGACCCCACCCGGCACGACCACAAGGGGGCATTCTTCGACATCACGCCCCGCTACCTACGGCGACCCGCAGGGCGACAAATTATTGCCTGCTCAGGACGGCCCTCACTGGCTAACCTGCCGCCCGGAGGAGTGGATCGGGCACGAGGTGCGGGCCGGGCAGCGGTCGCAGTCGCCGTTCTCCTCCGCCCGGTACGCGGGGCCGACGCTCGACCCGGCCGCCACCTGCACGGCCTCCAGCCACACCCGCACGCCCTGCTCGTCGAGCGGCGTCTGCTCCAGCTCGGCCGCGCCGGTCTTCTTGTTCTCCTTGGCCACGTAGAGCAGCCGCGCGCCGCCCGGGTCGGTGCCCAGGCCGAGGTGGGTGAACCCGCCGAGCGCGGTGGCGAGCTGGTACACCGCGAGCTGCGGGTGCTCCTGGGCCTCCTTCTTCGTCACCGGGTTCCGGCCGGTCTTCACGTCGATCACGACCGGCCGACCCTCGCGGTCGGTCTCCAGCCGGTCGACGCGGCCGCGCACCCGCAGCCACGGCCCGCCCTCCTTGCGCGGCACCTCGACGGAGATCTCCTCCTCCACCGAGACCTGCGTGAGCTGGGAGCGGCTGGACGCGAGCCAGTCGAGGAACGTGTCGAGCATCCGCTCCACGCGCATCCGCTCGCGCCGGGAGAACCAGGGCGCGCCCGCGTCCACCGCCGCCCACGCCTCGTCCAGCCTGGCGCGCAGCTCCTTCTCGTCCGCGCCGGTCGCGGCGGCCTGCGCCAGGGCGTGCACGAGGGTGCCGGTGACGGACGCCAGCTCGGCCGGGTCCTGGCCGCCGTGCCGCTCCACCACCCACCGCAGGGGGCACTTGGTCAGCACCTCCACCGTGGACGGCGACACGCTGACCGTGTGCTCCTCGGTCCACAGTGGATCGTTCGTGGTCACGTCCGCCAGGCCGTACCAGGAGTCCGGGTGCGCGCCCGGCACGCCCGCCGCGGCCAGCCGCGCGAGCTGGGCCGCCGCGCGCCGCCTGCGCCCGTCGGGCTCGTCGTCATCGCACACCACGCGCCGCAGCTCGCCGACCAGCTCGGCCAGCACCAGGCCGCGCTGCGGGGTGAACACCGCCCGCTCGGGCGCGTCGGTGGACAGCTCCTCGATCTCGTCGAGGAACCGCGACGGCTGGAGGTCCTCCCCGCGCACCGCGCTGACCAGCAACGCCCGCCGGGCGCGGCTCGCGGCGACGAGCAGCAGCCGCCGCTCCTCGGCCAGGATCGGCGCGATCGAGGACAGCACCGCCGCCGTGTCCGCCCGGACACCCCCGACCACGTCGAGCATCCGCTCCACGCCCAGCAGCGACCCGCGCAGCCGCAGGTCGGGCCAGCTCCCCTCCTGCACGCCCGGCACCGCCACGACCGTCCACTCGCGACCGGTGGCGGCGTGCGCGGTGAGCACCGACACCGCCTCGCCGACCGGCGCGGACGGGGCCAGGGTGTCGCCCACGATCTGCTGCATCTCCAGGTAGTCGACGAACCCGTCGGCGCTGGAGCCGGGCAGCCGGTCCACGTACTTGGCGGCGGCCTCGAACAGGCCCACGACCGCGTCCAGGTCCCGGTCGGCCTGCGTGCCGGAGACGCCGCCGCGCGCGGACTGCGCCACCCACCGCTGCTCCAGCCCGGTGGACCGCCACAGCTCCCACAGCACCTGCTCGACGGTCAGCCCGTTGGCGATGCCCTCGCGCGCCCGGCGCAGCAGGCCCGCGATCCGCCGCGCGGGCTGCGCCTCGGCGTCCTCCAGCGCGGCCAGCCGGTCGTCGTCCTCGACCACCTCGACCAGCAGCGCGCCGCTGGACCGGTCGCCGCCCGCGGCCAGCTCCAGCCGCCGCAGGCCGCGCCGCAGCCTGCGCAGCGCCAGCGGGTCCGCGCCGCCCAGGGGCGAGGCCAGCAGCATCGCCGCGGTGTCCTCGTCCAGCGACCCGGGCACGGCCGCGCAGCGCAGCAGCGCCAGGAACGGCAGCACCGCGGGCTGCTGCCCCAAGGGCAGCTCGTCGTGCGGCACGGCCACCGGCACGCCCGCCGCGAGCAGGGCGCGTTGCAGCACCGGCAGCACCCGCGTCGCGGACCGCGCCACCACCGCCATCTCCGACCACGGCACGCCGTCCACCAGGTGCGCGCGGCGCAGCTGGTCGGCCACCCAGCTCGCCTCCTGCGCGGCGGAGGCGAACAGCCGCACCTGCACGTGCCCCTCGCCGTCCACCGGGTCGACCTCGCGGGCGGGCGAGGCGCCCGGCAGCCGGGACGCGAGCCTGCCCACCGCGGCGCGGATCTCCGGGGTCATCCGGTGGCCCCGCCGCAGCACCACCACCGGGCCGTCCGCCCGGCCGAGCAGGGTCGGGTCCGCGCCGCGGAAGGAGAACACCGCCTGGTCCGGGTCGCCGGCCAGGACGAACTCGTGCGCGGTGTCGCCCAGCACGCGCAGGAACTCGAGCTGGAGCGGGTCGAGGTGCTGCGCGTCGTCCACCAGCAGGTGCCGCACGCGCCGCCGCTCGGCCTCCAGGATCCCGGATTCGGTCTCGAAGGCCAGCAGCGCGCTGCCGACCAGCTCGGCCGCGTCGTACGACGGCGCGTGGCCCTGCCCGCTGCTGGCCAGCAGGTTCACCTGTTCGTACTGGGTGCCGAACAGGCCGGCCGCGATCCACTCCTCGCGGGCGTGCTTGCGGCCCAGCTCGGTCAGGTCCTCGGGGGCGAGGCCGCGCTCGGTGGCGCGCAGCAGCAGGTCGCGCAGCTCCTGGGCGAAACCGGGCAGGGTCAGGGCGGGCCGCAGCCGGGCGGGCCACTTCGGCGCGCCCACGCTCACGTCGCCCGCCAGCAGCTCGCGCAGCACCGCGTCGTGCTCGGGCGCCGACAGCAGCCGGGGCGCGGGCTCGCCGTTGAGCACCGCCTGCGCCCGCAGCACGGCGAACGCGTACGAGTGCACGGTCCGCACCAGCGGTTCCTGGGTGGTGGGCAGCACGCCGTCGGCCGCGGGCCCGGCCAGCAGGCGGGTGACGTGGGCGCGCATCGCCTCGGCCGCGCGCCGGTTGGCCACCAGCACGAGCACCTGCTCGGGGTTCGCGCCGCCGCGCAGCACCCGGTCCGCGACCACCTCGGCCAGCAGCGTCGTCTTGCCGGTGCCCGGACCGCCGAGGACCCGCAGCGGGCCGCCGGCGTGCGCGAACACCTCCCGCGCGGGCGCGTCCCAGTCGCGGCGGGGCTCCTCCCGCCGCTCCGGCCGCACCAGCAACGGCGCCCTGTTGACCACCACGGCAGGAGATGGAACCACGGCCCACCGACAGACCCGTCACCGGCAGGCCGTGGAATGCTGTTTCCCGTGGACGAACAGTTGCACGAGGCGGTGCGGGAGGTCGTGCGCTCCATCCCGGCCGGGCGGGTCGCCACCTACGGCGACGTGGCCGACCTGGCGCGCGCCCCGTCGCCGCGGCTGGTGGGCCAGGTCCTCAACGGCGACGGGCACGACCTGCCGTGGCACCGGGTGCTGCGCGCCAACGGCACTTGCGCGCCCCACATCGCCGAAGAGCAGTTGCAGCGGCTGCGCGGTGAGGGCGTGATCGACCAGGAGGGCAAGGTCGACCTGCGCAAGTACCGGTGGGAGGAGGCCGTCAAGGAGCCCGCGGAGGAGCCTCCGGGGTTGTGGTGACGCCCGTGGTGACGTTCGGGGTGACGCGCGCTTCGACGCGCGCCACCTCCTGCTCCACCTCCGGGTCGCGGGTCAGCGCGGCCGCCAGCCTGAGCTGCGGCAGCGCCTCTGCGTGCCGGCTCTGGCGGCTGAGCGTGCGGCCGAGCAGCAGGCGGGCGTAGCCGTCGGCCGGGTCCAGCTCGACCAGCTCGGTCAGCACGCGCTCGGCCTTGCCCAGCGCGGCGGACCGGAAGTGCGCCAGCGCCAGCTCGGTGAGCACGGTGCGGTCGCGCGGCGCCTGCTCGGCGGCCTCGGCGAGGTAGCGGGCGGCGCCACTGGGGTCGCCCGCCGCCAGGAAACCGCGGCCACGGCGCAGCAGTTCGACGACGTCGGTCATGACAGCTCCTCGTCCGCCGCGGTGACGTGGGGGACCTGGGTCCGCCCGAGCCGCCCGGCCTGGAAGTCCTCGATGGCTTGGATGATCTCCGCGCGCGTGTTCATCACGAACGGGCCGTAGCGCGCGACGGGCTCGTTCAGGGGCAGGCCGCCGAGCACCAGCACGTCCCACGTCGTGGCGGCGTGCATCGTCAGCGCTCCGCCCCGGCCGAAGACGGCCAGGTGGCCCTCGTCCAGCGGGCGGCGCTCGTGGCCGACGGTGCCGCGGCCGGCGAGGACGTAGACCATGGCGGTGAAGTCCTCCGGCCACGGCAGGTCGAGGCGGGCGCCGGGGCCGAGCGTGGCGTGCAGGTAGGTGATCGGGGTGCGGGTCAGGCCGGGGCCGGTGGAGCCGGCCACGTCGCCCGCGATCACGCGGACCAGCGCGCCGCCGTCGCCGCTGGACAGCAGGGTGGTGTCGCGGGCGGCGATGTCCTGGTAGCGCGGCGGCGTCCACTTCTCCGCGCGGGGCAGGTTGACCCACAGCTGGACGCCGTGGAACAGGCCGCCCCTGGCGATGACGTCCTGCGGCGGCAGCTCCGAGTGCAGGACGCCGCTGCCCGCGGTCATCCACTGGGTGCCGCCGTCGGTGATCAGGCCGCCGCCGCCCGCGGAGTCCCGGTGCTCCAGCGCGCCGTCGATCATGTAGGTGACGGTCTCGAAGCCGCGGTGCGGGTGCCAGGGCGCGCCCTTGGCCTCGCCGGGGCCGTACTCGACCGCGCCCATGTGGTCCAGGAGCAGGAACGGGTCGGCGTCGGCGAGGTCCACGCCCGGGAAGGGGCGGCGGACCTGGAAGCCCTCGCCCTCCAGGAACTTCCGCGCCTGGACGACCTTGCGGACCGGCCGCCACGCGGTGGCGGTGTCGGGCAGCGCGGGGAGGCGGGGCAGGGTGAGCGTGTCGGCGGTGACGGCGGGCATGGCTGCCTCCTTCGGCTGGGCCGCCCGGACCGGGCGACTCACCCGCGTCAACCTGGTTGAAACCTCAACTATTCCACGCGCGCCCACCGCCCCGAACGCACAACACAGGCACCCCGAACGTACGACTCGCGCGCCCTGAACGTACGACTCGCGCGTCCCGAACGTACGACTCGCGCGTCCCGAACGTACGACTCGCGGTGTCCGAGTGGAGGACACGCGATGCCTGGCCGGAGGACACGCGGGTCGGGGAGGGCTGTTGTCGGCGTGTCGTCCGGTCAGGCATCGCGAGTCGTACGTTCCGGTGTCGCGAGTCGTACGTTCGGGACCGGTGAGTTGTTCGGTCGAGGCCGGGTGGGTGGGTGGGGTGGGGTCAGGCCACGTCTTGGAAGCAGCGGGCCTCGTAGTAGCGCAGGAGGACCGCCTCCACCACGCGCAGGTGGGCGCCGATGGGGGCGGCCACCACGGCCGCGCCGGAGGCCGCCACCGCGCGGTGGAACAGGCCCGGGGCCAGGAGCCAGGAGGCCACGGCCACGCGGCCCGGGGACTGGGCCACCACGTCGGCTATGCGGGGGGTGGCGGTGGCGGCGTAGCCGATGGCGACGGGGCGGCCGACGCGGCGGGACAGGGCGTCCGCCACGGCGCGCACGTCGGCCAGGGCGCGGGGGTCCGAGGAGCCGGCGGCGGCCAGCACCACCGAGTCGCCGGGGCGCCGGCCCGCCTCCGCCAGGCGGGACAGCAGGGCCGGGACCAGGGCGGGGCCGATGGGGGCGGTGATCACGGCGTCCGGGTGGCCGGAGGCCGCCACCTGGGCCGGGATGTCCACGCGGACGTGGTAGCCGGCGGCCAGGAAGGCCGGGACGACCACGGCCGGGCCGTCGACCGACGACAGGACCGACGTCACGTCGGGTTGGCGCACGTCGGCGTAGGCGACGCGGACCGGCACGCCGCCCAGGCGGGCGCGGACCAGCGCGGCGATCTCCTCCACCACGGCGGCGCCGGCGGGGTCCCGGGTGCCGTGGGCGACCAGGACGAGGGTCATACGGCCACCCCGGCGGGGTCCATGGCCAGGCGGTAGCCGCGCTTGACCACGGTGGTCACCATGCGCGGTTCGCCCAGGGCCGTCCGCAGCCGGCCGATGGCGGTCTCCACGGCGTGCTCCTCTCCGCCGCCGGGCAGGGCGGCCAGCAGGTCGCGGCGCGAGACCACCCGGCCGCGGGCGGCCGCCAGCGCGCGCAGCACGGCCATCGGCGCGGGCGGCACGGGGCGCAGCTCGCCGTCCACCACCACGGCCTGGCCGCGCAGCTCGACCTCGCGGCCGGCGATGCGCAGGCGGGTGGCCCGCGCGGGCAGTTCCAGGGTCAGCTCGCGGGCCAGCGCGCCGATGCGGGCGCGGGCGGGCTGCACCACCGGCACCCCGGCCCGCACCAGGGGCGCCGCGGTGATCGAGCCCACCGCGACCACCAGCACGTCGCCCTTGAGCGCCGACACCAGGTCGGGCAGCCTGCCCTGCTGCTCGGCGGTGCTCAGCACGGACGCGGCGGCGGGCGCGCTGGTGAACGTCAGGGCGTCCACCTGGCGCGCCAGCACGGCCTCCAGCAGCCGCTCCAGCGGCGCCGGGTCCTGCGGGCCGGTCCACCGGTAGACGGGCACCGAGATCACGTGCGCGCCCGCGTCCCGCAGGGTCGTGGTGAACTCCGGCAGCGGCTCGCCGTGCAGCTGCACCGCGATGCGCTTGCCCGCCACCCCGGACCGCAGCAGGTGGTCCAGCAGCTCGGCGTTGCTCTCCCCCTCCGGGGACCACTCCTCCACCAGCCCGGCCGCGCGCACCGCGCCCCTGGCCTTCGGGCCGCGGGCCAGCACCGCCGCGCCGGACAGCTTCGCCAGCAGCCGCGCGGCCAGGCCCCAGCCCTCGGCGGCCTCGAACCAGCCGCGGAAGCCGATGCCGGTGGTCGCCACCACGACGTCCACCGGCTCCTCCACCACGGTCCTGGTCGCGGCCAGCAGCTCCGCGTCGTCGGGCAGCGGCACGATGCGGATCGCGGGGCCGTGCAGCACGGTGGCGCCCTTGCGCTCCAGCAGGGCGCCCAGCTCGTCGGCCCGCCGGGCGGCGGTCACGCCGATCGTGTACCCGGCCAGCGGAGCGGCGTTCACGCCGAACCGACCCGGACGACGTCGCCCACCGGGGCCCCGTCGGCCGGACCGACCAGCACCACGCCGTCGACCACCTCCACCGGGTGCACGGGCACCGCGGTGGCCGGGTCGTCCAGGCACTTGCCGCCGGCCAGCTCGAACGCCTGCTTGTAGACCGGCGACACCACCACCGGCACGCCGCCGCGGTCGCCGACGATGCCGCGCGACAGCACGGCCGCGCCGCTGAACGGGTCGATGTTGCCCAGCGCGTGCACCGTGCCCGCCGAGGTCAGGAACACCGCCACCTGCGTCCCGTCCGGGAGCAGGGCGGCGACGCCCCGGTCGGGCAGCAGGGCGCTCAACTCGCACACGGGTGTCATGGGGAAACCTCCGCCTGGTCGTTCGCTCCGCCCGGGGTGGGTACCCCGAGCAGGACCGGAACCTTCTGACCGCGTTCCTCGCGGAAGGAGATGGTGGGGTCGGGCGTGCCCGGCGCGTTGACGAACGAGGTGAACCGGGCCAGCTTCTCCGGGTCCTCCAGCACGCCGCGCCACTCGTCGGCGTAGCCGTCCACGTGCTTGGCCATCGCGGCCTCCAGGTCGGCGCAGATGCCGAGGCTGTCGTCCACGATCACCGCGCGCAGGTGGTCCAGGCCGCCCTCCAGGCCCTCGATCCACGTCGAGGTGCGCTGGAGCCGGTCGGCGGTGCGGATGTAGAACATCAGGAACCGGTCGATCAGCCTGATCAGCGTCTCGGTGTCCACGTCGGAGGCGATCAGGTCGGCGTGGCGCGGGGTGAAGCCGCCGTTGCCGCCCACGTACAGGTTCCAGCCGTTCTCGGTGGCGATGACGCCGAAGTCCTTGCCGCGCGCCTCGGCGCACTCGCGCGCGCAGCCGGACACGGCGGACTTGAGCTTGTGCGGCGACCGCAGGCCCCGGTAGCGCAGCTCCAGCGCGATGGCCAGGCCCACGGAGTCCTGCACGCCGTAGCGGCACCACGTGGTGCCCACGCAGGACTTCACCGTGCGCAGCGCCTTGCCGTACGCGTGGCCGGACTCGAACCCGGCGTCCACCAGGCGCTTCCAGATGCGCGGGAGCTGGTCCACGGTCGCGCCGAACAGGTCGATGCGCTGCCCGCCGGTGATCTTGGTGTAGAGGCCGAAGTCGCGCGCCACCTCGCCGATGACGATCAGCTTCTCCGGGGTGATCTCGCCGCCGGGGATGCGCGGCACCACCGAGTAGGTGCCGTTGCGCTGGATGTTGGCCAGGAAGTGGTCGTTGGTGTCCTGGAGCGCGGCCTGCTCGCGGCCCAGCACGTGGCCGTGGTCCAGCGACGCCAGGATCGAGGCGACGGCGGGCTTGCACAGGTCGCAGCCCCGGCCGCGGCCGAAGCGGGCGACCAGCTCGGAGAACGTGGTGATGCCGGTGGACCGCACGACCTCGAACAGCTCGGCGCGCGACTGGTCGAAGTGCTCGCACAGCGCCTTGGACTGCTCGACGCCGCACTCGGCCAGCAGCTTCTTCAGCATCGGCACGCACGAGCCGCAGCCGGTGCCCGCCTTGGTGCACGCCTTGATGCCGGGCACGTCCACCGCGTCGCCGGAGGTCACCGCGTCCACGATGTGCTGCTTGGTGACCGCGTGGCACGAGCAGACCTGCGCGTCGTTCGGCAGGGACAGCTCGGCGCCGCCGCCCGCCGGCCCGATCAGCGACACCGGGTCGCCGGGCACCGGGCGGCCCACCAGCGGCCGCAGCAGCGGGTACTTGGAGGCGTCGCCGACGAGGACGCCGCCGAGGAGGGTCTTCGCGTCGTCGGACACCACGACCTTGGCGTAGGTGCCCGCGACCGCGTCGTTGACCACGACCTCCAGCGCGCCCTCCTGCCTGGCGTGCGCGTCGCCGAACGAGGCCACGTCCACGCCGAGGAGCTTGAGCTTGGTGGACGTGTCCGCGCCGGGGAACGCCGCGCCGCCGCCGAGCAGCCGGTCCGCGACGACCTCCGCCATGGAGTACCCGGGCGCCACCAGGCCGTACACCACGCCGTCGAGGTTGGCGCACTCGCCGATGGCGTAGACGTGCTCGGCGGAGGTGCGGCAGCCCCCGTCGACGAGGACGCCGCCGCGCTCGCCGACGGCCAGGCCGGACGCGCGGGCCAGCTCGTCGCGGGGCCGGATGCCCGCGGAGAACACCACGACGTCGAGGTCCAGCTCGGTGCCGTTGGACAGCTTGGCGATGAGCCGGTCGCCGTCGCGCTCGATGGACGAGGCGGAGGTGCCGGTGTGCACGGTCAGGTCGAGCTTCTCCACCAGCCGCTTGAGCAGGCCCGCGCCGCCCTCGTCGACCTGGAGCGGCATCAGGCGGGGACCCAGCTCGACCACGTGCGGCGACACGCCCATGCCGCGCAGCGCGTTGGCCGCCTCCAGGCCGAGCAGGCCGCCGCCGAGCACCATGCCCGCGTGCCGGCCCGCGGACCGGGAGGCCTCGACGGTGGCGCGGATGGCGTCCAGGTCCTCGATGGTGCGGTAGACGTGGCAGCCGGGCAGGTCGCGGCCGGGCACCGGCGGCACGAACGGGATCGAGCCGGTGGCCAGCACCAGCGCGTCGTAGCGCTGGGTGCGGCCGGCGGCCGTGCGGACCTCCCGGGCGGCGGTGTCGAGGCTCACGACCGGGTCGCCGAGGTTCAGCTCGACCAGGTCGTCGTCGTGCGGCTCCATCGCGAGCGAGGAGGCGTCCCAGGTGTCGACGTAGGAGGACAGGGCGACGCGGTCGTAGGCGGGGCGGTTCTCCTCGGCGAAGACGACGATCCGCCACTGGTCGGTCGCGTCCTTCTCCCGCAGCGCCTGGACGAGACGGTGCCCGACCATGCCGTGACCGACCACCACGAGCGTTCGAGTCATGGACCAATCCCCTCCTTCTGCCCGGTTATGCTCACCGGGCACCGTGTCGTGCCAAGGTCGCGAATGTTGCGCAGGCGTTAAAGCAGGTTCACGCCGCACGTCAGCGCGGTGTGCGTCAGACGCCCGCGTACGCGAGGCTCGGCACCCGGACGAAGACGCGCCGCCGCAGGTAGAACCACCACGTCGTGGTCACGCACAGCGCGTAGAACACCAGGAACGCCGTGAGGGCGGGCGCGAGCGTCCTGCTCCCCTCCAGCGAGAACTTGAACACCAGGTTGACCAGCACGCCGCCGAACGCGCCGACCGCGCCCGCGATGCCGACCACCGCGGCGGCCTGCCGCTTGGCCGAGGCGACGTCCGCCACCTGGGTGGCGAAGATCGCCGGGATCATCCGGTAGGTGGAGCCGTTGCCCACGCCGGCCAGCACGAACAGCCAGATGAACGAGCCGAAGAACAGCGGGAAGCTGCCGACCTCGGTGCTGACCAGCACGCCGACCGTGCCGACCGCGAGGCCGAGGAAGGTCAGCAGGGTGATCCGCGCGCCGCCGAACCGGTCGGACAGCCACCCGCCGAACGGCCTGCTCACCGAGCCGATGAGGGCGCCCAGGAACGCCAGCGCGACGAAGCCCCTGTAGTCGACGAAGCTCAGTTTGATCAGCGACGGGAACGCGAACGAGAAGCCGATGAACGAGCCGAACGTGCCGATGTAGAGGAACGACATCACCCACGTGTGCTTGTTGGTCATCGCCTTCTTGTAGGAGGTGCCGTCCGGCTTGGCCTGCACCAGGCTGTCCATCAGGAACCACGCGCAGGCGGCGGCGACCACGATGAACGGCATCCAGAACGCGGCCGCGTAGGCGAGGTTCACGCCCGTGCCGATGGTGATGACCATCGGCACGACCAGCTGCACCATGGCCACGCCGAGGTTGCCGCCCGCCGCGTTCAGGCCCAGCGCCAGGCCCTTCCTGCCCTCCGGGTAGAAGAAGGAGATGTTCGCCATGGAGGACGAGAAGTTGCCGCCGCCGAAGCCCATCGCGGCCGAGGTGAGCAGGAAGAACCAGTAGGGCGTGCCCGGGTTCGTCACCGCGACGATCAGCATGGCGCACGGGATCAGCAGGAGGCTGGCGCTGATCGTGGTCCACGCCCGGCCGCCGAAGCGCGGCACCGCGAACGTGTAGGGGATGCGCAGCACCGCGCCGACGAGGTTGGGCACGATCAGCAGCCAGAACTGCTGCCCCACGGAGAAGTCGAACCCGACGGGGCCGAGGCTGACCACCACGATGCTCATCAGGCTCCACACCGTGAAGCCCAGGTTCTCCGCCAGGATCGAGAACACCAGGTTCTTGCGCGCCACGCGCTTGCCCGTGCGCTCCCAGAAAGCCGGGTCCTCCGGCTCCCAGTGCTCGATCCACCGCCCGCCGCGCTTGTTCTGCGGCGCAACGGCCCCGGTCTCCACCACCGTGCTCATAGGACCCTCCCGAACACCGATTCGCTCTGGTGCGAACGGTAGGAACGGCCTATTACCCCCGCGTTGGAAGAGGTGTCGCGGCCGACAACTCCCGCGCACATCACGCGGGCTGGGGCTGTGAGGCCGCGAGCCAGTCGACGATGCCGCACACCGCGTCCTTGCAGCCGCCGCAGCCGGTGCTCGCCCTGGTGGCGTCGGCGATGGCGGACACCGTGGTGGCGCCCGCCCGCCAGGCGCTGACCAGCTGCCCCTTGCTGACCGTGTTGCAGCGGCACACCACGGCGGACGCGGGCAGGTCGGCGGGGCTGGCCTCGACGCCGCCCGCGGTGGGCAGCGCGCGGCCCAGCAGCAGGGCCAGGCGGTCGGTGGGCGCGGGCAGGCCGCGGTCGTAGAGCTGGGTGATGGCCGCCGCGGCGTCCGGCGCGCCGAGCACGATCGCGCCGGCCACCCGGTCGTCGCGCAGCACCAGCTTGGCGTAGCGGCCGCGCGCCGGGTCCTGGAAGCACAGCACCTCGGCGTCCGGGCAGTCGACCTCCACGTGCACGTCGCCCAGCGCGGCCAGGTCGACGTCGCGGGCCTTGAGCCTGGTCACCACGGTGGTGCCCGCGTAGCGGGCGGCGGGCGCGGCGCCGGTGAGCCGGTCGGCGAGCACGGCGGCCTGCTCCCACGCGGGTTGGACCAGGCCGGACACCGTGCCGACGTGCTGCGCGCAGTCGCCGATGGCGTGCACGCGCGGGTCGCTGGTGCGCAGCGCGTCGTCGACCAGGACGCCCCGGTCGACCGCCAGTCCCGCCTGCTCGGCCAGCGCCGTCTCGGCCCGCACGCCCGCGGACACCACGACCAGGTCGGCGGGCACGTGCGTGCCGTCGTCCAGCTCCAGGCCCTCGCCCGGGACGTACCGCCCGGCCAGCGCGCCGAGGCGGAACTCGATGCCGAGCCCCTCGAGGGTCTTGGCGAGCACGCGGCCCGCGCCCGGGTCGAGCTGGCGCTCCATGAGGTGCCCGACCGGGTGCACGACGGTGACCAGGCAGCCCCGGCCGGCCAGGCCCCGGGCGGCCTCCAGGCCGAGCAGACCGCCGCCGATGACCGCGACCGGCGTGCCCGGCGACGCCTTCTCCACGATCAGGGCGCAGTCGTCCAGCGACCGGAACGCCACCACGCCGGGGGCCAGTTCGCCGTTGCCGTCGAGCAGCCCCTCGGTCGGCGGCACCCACGAGCGCGCGCCCGTGGCCAGGACCAGCGCGTCGTAGGGCACCTCGCCGTCGCCCACGTGCACCACGCGCCGGGTGCGGTCGATCTTGGTGACGGACTCGCCGAGCCGCAGGTCCACGCCGTGGCGGGCGGCCCAGTCGGTGTCGTGCAGCCGCACCGCGTCCGCCGTCAGGGACCCGGCCACCACGCTGGACAGCAGCACCCGGTTGTAGGCGGGGTGCCGCTCGTCGCCCAGCACGGTCACCGCGACCCGCTCGGCCGCGGGGTCGCGACGGCGGATCTCGTCGGCCAGTCGGGCGCCGGCCATGCCGTAGCCCACGACGACAACGTTCCTCATACCGTCTCCAATCGGACCGCGCACACCTTGAACTCGGGCATCCGGCTGGTCGGGTCCAGCACCGGGTTGGTCAGCAGGTTGGCCCGGCCGTCGCCGGCGTAGTGGAAGGGCAGGAACACGACGTCGATCCGCATGGACGGCACGCAGCGCACCCGCGCCGCGGTCCGGCCGCGCCGCGACACCACGGCCGCGCGGTCGCCGTCGCGCAGGCCCGCGCGGGCGGCGGTGTCCGGGTGGACCTCCACGTAGGCCTCGGGCTCGGCGGCGTTCAGCTCGGCCACCAGCCGGGTCTGCGCGCCCGACTGGTAGTGCTGGAGCACCCGGCCCGTGGTGGCCTGGAGCGGGTAGTCGGCGTCGGGCAGCTCGGCGGGGCCGCGGTGCTCGACCGGCACGAACCGGGCCCGGCCGTCGGGGTGGGCGAAGCGGTCCAGGAAGACCCGCGGGGTGCTCCGCTCGACCACCGGCCAGTGCAGCGCCTCGCCGGCGCGCAGCCGCTCGTAGGTGACGCCGGAGTAGTCGGCCGCGCCGCCCGCGGAGGCCCGGCGCAGCTCCTCGAACACCACCTCGGGCTCGGTGGGGAACCGCTCGGCGGGCTGCCCGAGCCGGGTGGCCAGGCCCTGGAGCACGTCGAGGTCGCTGCGCACGCCCTCGGGCACGGGCACGGCCCGCTGCCGCAGCAGGACCCGCCCCTCCAGGTTGGTCATGGTGCCGCCCTCCTCGGCCCACTGGGTGACCGGCAGCACCACGTCGGCGACCGCGGCCGTCTCCGACAGCACCAGGTCGCACACGACCAGCAGGTCCAGCGCGGCCAGCCGGTCGGCGACGTGCTGGGCGCGGGGCGCGGAGACCACGACGTTGCTGCCGAACACCAGCAGCGCCCTGGGGCCGCCGGGTTGGCCGAGCGCGTCGAGCAGCTCGTAGGCGGACCGGCCGGGTCCGGGCAGGTCGTCGACGCCCCACACGCCCATGACGTGCTCGCGGGCCGCCGGGTCGTCGATCTTGCGGTAGCCGGGGAGCTGGTCGGCCTTCTGGCCGTGCTCCCGGCCGCCCTGGCCGTTGCCCTGGCCGGTGAGGCAGCCGTAGCCGGAGCCGCGCCGGCCGGGCAGGCCCAGCGCCAGGGACAGGTTGATCCACGCCGACACGGTGTCCGCGCCGCTGGCGTGCTGCTCGGTGCCGCGGCCGGTGAGCACGTAGGCGCTGCCCGCCTCGGCGAGCATCCGCACGGCGGCCCGCTGGTCGGCGACCGGCACGCCGGTGACCCGCTCCACCCGTTCGGGCCACCACGTGGCGGCGATCCGCCAGGCGTCCTCGAAGCCGCCGGTCCGCTCGGCCAGGTAGTCCCGGTCCAGGTGGCCGTCGGCGACCGCGGTGTGCAGCAGGCCCAGCGCGAGCGCCAGGTCGGTGCCGGGCGCGGGCTGGAGGTGCAGGGTGGCCAGCTCGGCGGTGGCGGTGCGGCGCGGGTCCACCACGATCAGCTCGGCGCCCTTGAGGTGCTGCACGAACGGCGGCATGGTCTCCGCCGGGTTGCCGCCGACCAGCAGCACGGCGTCCGCGCCGTCGAGGTCGGTGACCGGGAACGGCATGCCGCGGTCCAGGCCGAACGCCCGCAGGCCCGCGGCGGCGGCGCTGGACATGCAGAACCGGCCGTTGTAGTCGATCTGGGAGGTGCCCAGGGCGACCCGGGCGAACTTGCCGAGCAGGTAGGACTTCTCGTTGGTCAGCCCGCCGCCGCCGAACACGCCGACCGCGTCGGGGCCGTGCGCCGCGCGCAGCCCGGCCAGCCGGTCCGCCACGAGGTCGAGGGCCTCGTCCCAGGTCGCGGGCCGCAGCTCGCCGTCGCGGCGGACCAGCGGCGTGGTGAGCCTGGCGGGCGAGGTCAGCAGCTCGGCGGAGGTCCAGCCCTTCTGGCACAGGCCGCCGCGGTTGGTCGGGAACTCCCGGGGCGACACGGCGCCGTCGGTGATGGTCATCGCGCACTGGAGGGCGCAGTACGGGCAGTGCGTGTCGACCCCGGTCGCTTTCGCGCGGGGTGCGTCGAGCACGGGCAGGCCGGCGGCGGTGGAGTCGGTCACCCGGCCGACGGTAAGAAGGGGCTGTTAACGCCAGAACGCGCGATGTTTCGTCCACGCGAACTTGACTGCTCAGCGCGGGCGGCGCCCGGGTGAGGTCACAGCAGCTCGGCCACCCGCGCGGCGGCGCGCTCCAGGCCGACCAGCGAGCGGGGGCCCGACCGGGGGTGCAGGGCGTGCACCGCGAGGCGGAACAGGACGGCTCGCAGCAGCACCTGCGGCCACTCCTCCAGGTGGGCCCACCGGCCCAGGATGCCGTGGTCCGCGCCGCCCCACGCGAGCGCGTCGACCACGACGACCGCGGCGCCGTAGGGCGCGGGCCGCCAGTAGGCGGTGAAGTCGATGATGGCGGGCGGCGCGTCGCCCGCGAACAGCACGTTGCCGAACAGGTCGCCGTGCACGACCTGGGGGCGCAGCGCGACCGGCTTGCGCTCCGCCGCGTACCGCTCGAACAGCCGCCCGCCCAGGTCGGGGTCGAGGTCGGCGTCGCCCTCCTCCCACGCGCGGCGGTCGGCGGTGGCGAACAGGTCGGTGCGGGCGTCGAGGAACCGGGGCCTGGGCAGCCCGGCGGTGGCCCGGTGGAGCTTGACGGCGACCTCGACGACCTCGTCGTGCCGGGGTTCGGCGCGGCCGGCCAGGTACTTGGTGGCCGCCCAGCCGCCGACCACGTAGCGGCCGTCGGTGGAGCGGAGGGGCCGGGCCACGCGCAGGTCGTCGACGTCGAGCGCGTCGAGGGTCTTGGCGACCCAGGTGGCCTCGGCGGGCTTGCCCGCGGGCCGGACGGCCGCGTCGCCGCACTTCCAGACCGGGCCGCCGTCGATCAGCTCCGGTTCGGCGTCCCGCGCGCCGAACGCGGCGCGCACGTGCGACGGTGGCGGCTCCGGAGACGGGTTCACGGCCGGCACGCTACCTGCACGGGCCGTCTCGGTGGTGGACCTCGCGACGGCAACCTGTGGTGTCCACGCATTCGGCCTAACCGCAATAATGCGGTTTCAGCAACGACGGCGGAGCTGTGAGCAGGCTCACGCGCGTGGCGTGCGCCGGCGAGGTGCGCGACCGCCGCGGAGGGGTACCCCGCTCCACCGGGGCCGCCGGCGAGGGCGACCCCGGTGGGAGGCGGTCAGTGGGAGCCGGTCAGTAGGTCGGCAGGCTCGGGTCGACCTCGCGGGCCCACGCCAGCACGCCGCCGCCGACGTGCACCGCGTCCTTGAACCCGGCCCGGTGCAGCGCGGCCAGCGCCTCCGCCGAACGCGCGCCCGACTTGCAGTGCAGCACCACCGGCTTGTCCTGCGGCAGCTCCGCGAACGCCTCGCCCGACAGGATCCGGTCCTTCGGGATCAGCACCGAGCCCGGGATCTTCACGATCTCGTACTCGTGCGGCTCGCGGACGTCCACGAGCAGGAAGTCCTCGCCCGCGTCCTGCTTCTGCTTCAGCTCCAGCGGGGTGATGGTGCTGCCCGCCGCGGCCTGCTGGGCCTCGTCGGAGACCACGCCGCAGAACGCGTCGTAGTCGATCAGCTCGGTGATCTTCGGGCTCTGCGGGTCCTTGCGGATCTTGATGGTCCGGTAGGACATCTCCAGGGCGTCGTAGACCATGAGCCGGCCGAGCAGCGGGTCGCCGATGCCGGTCAGCAGCTTGATCGCCTCGGTCACCATGATCGAGCCGATCGACGCGCACAGCACGCCCAGCACACCGCCCTCGGCGCACGACGGCACCATGCCGGGGGGCGGCGGCTCGGGGTAGAGGTCGCGGTAGTTCAGGCCCTGCCCGTTCGGCGCGTCCTCCCAGAACACGCTGACCTGGCCCTCGAACCGGAAGATCGAGCCCCACACGTACGGCTTGCCCAGCAGCACGGCGGCGTCGTTGACCAGGTACCGGGTGGCGAAGTTGTCCGTGCCGTCCAGGATCAGGTCGTAGTCCCGGAAGATGTCGAGCGCGTTCTCCGAGTTCAGGTGGGCCTGGTGCAGCACCACCTTCACGAACGGGTTGATCTCGGCGACCGAGTCCCGCGCCGACTCCGCCTTGGGCCGGCCGATGTCGGACTGGCCGTGGATGACCTGGCGCTGGAGGTTCGACTCGTCGACGACGTCGAAGTCGATCACGCCGAGCGTGCCGACGCCCGCCGCGGCCAGGTACAGCAGGGCCGGGCTGCCCAGCCCGCCCGCGCCGACGACCAGGACCTTCGCGTTCTTCAGCCGCTTCTGCCCGTCGACCCCGACGTCGGGGATGATCAGGTGGCGGCTGTACCGCGCCACTTCTTCCTTGGTCAGCTCCGCTGCGGGCTCCACGAGCGGCGGAAGCGCCATCTGAGTCCTCCTCGACGAAACATGTCCTCTACCGACGGACAACACCAGCCTGCCCCGCCGTCTTCCCGCGCGGGAAGTCGTCCCACGCCTCGGGAAGCCCTCTAGGGGGATACCGGGAACGGGTTGGGCGTGCACACCTTGCCGTCGGCGGGCACGGCGTTGCGGTCGCCGCCGGGCACCGAGTTGAGCTGCGCGACGTAGTCGTTGGCCACGCCGAACGACTGCTGCATCATCACCGGCGCGGCCTTGCCGTTCTCCGCGCAGCCCACGTGCGGGTTGTTCAGCACGTGCCCGACCTCGTGGTTGATGGCGTACGTGCGGTAGGCCGTGATGTCGTTGTTGTAGACCTTGCCGCCGCGCACCCAGCGGGCCACGTTGATGATCACCCGGCCGGTCGGCTGGTGCCAGCACGAGGACTCGAACTGGATCGAGTAGCCGCAGATGGAGTGCGTGGTGCCGGTGGTGGTCAGGCTGATCGTGAAGTCGACGTCGTCGCCCTCCACGCGCTGCATCGAGGCCTGGCCGGTGCCCACCCAGCTGCGCGGGTCGGACAGGAACGAGTCGACGGTGCGCGCGAACGCCTCGCGGTCGCCGCCGTAGTCGGCGGGCTCCACGCCGTCCTCGATGGCGATGTTGTACCGGTAGAGCCTGCCCTCGCCGACCTTCTCGGTCCGGCCGGGGACGACCTGCCACGTGCCCGCGCCCTGCTCGGAGAACTTCGGGCCCTCGGGCAGCATGGCGGTCGGGAAGTTCCTCAGGTCGATGTCCGCCGGCGGCTTCTCGCTGGCGGCGGGCGTGGCGGGGCTGGTCGGCACGGCCCGGTCGCCGACCTCGCCGCCGTTCGCCGCGGTGTTCTGCCCGGTGCCCGCCGGCGTGGCGGTGTCCAGCACGACCAGCGCGGTCAGCACCAGCAGCACCGGCACCGCGTAGACCCGCCAGCCGTAGTTCGCGACCAGGCCCTTCAGCCCGCGGCGCCGCCTGCGCGGTCGGCGGCCCGCCGGTTCCCACGAGGCCGCCAGCGGTTCGGCGCCGGTGCGCCGCGCGCCCCGGCGGTAGCGGTCCTCGGACAGCGACGGCCGGTCACCCGAGGGGGACCCGGCGGGGTCCGCCGTGCCCTGCGTCGTCCGGTTCACGCCCACCAGGGTGCCACAGCCGCGTTGATCGGCCCGACCCCGGTGAGCTGGGAGCTGAACCGATCCACCTCACCATTCGCCCCGGTCGGCCGCCTCCCACATGCCCAGCACGGCGCGGGCCGCGGACACCGGGCGCTCCATCTGCGCCACGTGGCCGGTGCCCGGCAGCACCAGCAGCCGCCCGCGCGGCAGCAGCCGGGCGACCCGGGGCGCCTTGCGCACGCTGACCAGCCTGTCCTCCGCGCCCCAGATGACCAGCACCGGCGCGGTGACCTTCGGCGGCAGCAGCCACATCGACTTCGACCGGGGCACCAGCCAGGTGCGGATCAGCTCGATCGTGCTGCGGTTGAGCGCGTTGCCCGCCCACGCCTGCGCGGACCGCTCGGTGTACTCGTCCTCGCTCTGTTGGATGCGGTTGTCCGGCACGCTGGAGGGGTCGGCGAAGCACAGGCGCAGCATCTGGTGGGTGCGCTCGCGCGGCGTCACGGTGGCGAGCTGCTGCCGCACGCGGGCGCCGACGACCGGCAGGAACGCCAGCGGCAGCCGGCGGTCCGACACGCGGCGCAGGCTCAGCCGCAGGTCCGGCACGGCGGGCGAGACCAAGGTCAGCGTTTTCACCAGATCGGGTCGCGACGCGGCCACCATGAGGGTGATCGCGCCGCCCATGGAGTTGCCGAACAGGTCCACCGGGCCGACGCCCAGGGACTCGATGTAGCCGATGACCACCCGCGCGTGGGTGAGCATGCGGAAGTCGTAACCGTCGATCGGCTCGGAGCGGCCGAACCCGGGCAGGTCGAGGGCGTGCCCCTCCGCGTACCCGGCGAGCTGGGCGGACAGGTCGGTCCAGTTCGTGGACGAGCCGCCCAGGCCGTGGACGTACACGGCCGTCCGCGTCCCCTCGCCCGGCGTGCGCCGGACGTGCACGCGGTGCCCTTCGACCTCGACGTAGTCACCAGGCCACGGCCCGATCGTTGTGTCCAGTGGCGGTAGGGGCGCGGAGGACAGGGGTACGTGGGTGATGGCGGCTCTGCTCGCCTCCAGGGTCTCGGTCACGACCTCAGGATGCCTGCCCGGACGCCCCGTGAAACGAGGAGCTTTCCCGAATCGCTCCTACCAGCGAGTAAGGTTGCCGACGAGCCGGCGGGGGCAACCCCTTCCCGGTTCCGCGATGATTGGTTGGCTGGAGGCACCATGACGGAGACGGCCCAGACTGCGGTCGGGCACCACGGCGGCGCCGCGGGACGGGGCGTTCGGCTCCCCCGCACGGCCCGGCGCGCCCAATTGCTGGCCGCGGCGCAGGACGTGTTCGTGTCCAACGGCTACCACGCCGCGGCGATGGACGAGATCGCCGAGCGCGCGGGCGTCAGCAAGCCGGTGCTCTACCAGCACTTCCCCGGGAAGCTGGAGCTGTACATGGCGCTCCTGGAGTCCCACGTGGACGAGCTGGTGAACCGGGTGCGCAGCGCGCTGGAGTCCACCACGGACAACAAGCAGCGGGTCAAGGCGACGGTCGGCGCGTTCTACGACTTCGTGGACGGCGAGGGCCAGGCGTTCCGGATGGTGTTCGAGTCCGACCTGCGGGGCGAGCCCGCCGTGGCGCAGGCCGTGGAGCGGGCGACGACGGACAGCGTGGACGCGATCACCGAGACCATCACCGCCGACACCGGCCTGGACGAGCACCGCGCGCGGCTGCTGGCCGTGGGCCTGGTGGGGTTGTCGCAGGTGACGGCGCGGGCGTGGCTGGCGGACGACCGGAAGGTCCCGAAGGAGGACGCGGTCTCGCTGATCTCCACGTTGGCCTGGAAGGGCATCGGCGGCGGCTTCCCCCTGCAACACTCCGACCACTGAAGACGTGGGGGCCGCCTGCACCCCAGGCGGCCCACCCACCGGTTACAGCAGTGCCTTGACGTGCTCCGTGACCTCGGCGGCCCTCTCCAGCGGCAGCATGTGGCCCGCGCCGGGGTAGACGACCAGTTCCGCGTGGGGCAGCTCGTCCGCGACGACCCGCGCGTGCCTCAGCGGCGTGAGGCGGTCCGCCGTGCCCGCCAGCACCACCGCCGGCACCCGCGCCAACTGGGCCAGCGCCTTGCGCCGGTCGTGCTCGTCCAGCGAGCCCCGGAACGCCACCATGCCGACCGGGTGGCACCGCCCCACCATGTCCGCCGTCATCGCGACGTGCCGCCGGGACGGCCGCTCGCCGAACAGCAGCCAGCGCAGGCCCGGCCGCACCGCGCCGGTGCGCTTGAGCAGCCGCGGCTGCCGGGACCGGGCGATCCGCTGGTTCAGCGCCTTCTCCCCCGCCTGGAACAGCCGGCCGAACGGGTCGGGCAGGCCCAGCGTCGTGCCCGCGAGTTCACCCGAAGAGGTGGCGACCAGGACCACGCCCGCGACCCGGTCGACCAGCCCGGGGTGCTGCTCGGCCAGCGCCATGATCGTCATGCCGCCCATCGAGTGCCCGACCAGCACGACCCGCCCCTCGGGCACGAGGTCCGCGATCAGCTCGGCCAGGTCGTCGGCGCACCGGGCGATGGTGGCCGAGCCCGGCGGCGCGGGCTCGGAGCGGCCGTGCCCGCGCAGGTCGTAGCGCAGCACGCGGCCGGGCAGGTCCCGCGCGACCTCGTCCCACGAGGTGTGGTCGAGGGTCCAGCCGTGCACCAGCACGGTCGTGGTCGCCGCGTCGCGCGGGCCGGTGTCCACCACGTGCAGCCCGACGCCGTCCGAGGTGGTGAAGGTCCTCACCGGCGCGCTCATCCGAGGAGGAAGGACCGGCGCCACGCGCGCATCCCCGGCTTGCCGACGAGGCCGACCTCGTCCAGGAACTCCATGATCCGCTCGCCCGACCAGCGGATCGTCCCCTGCCAGTGGGGGTTGCCCAGGGCCGCCCGGTGCGCCTCGTCCCGGTCCAGGCCGACGGCGGCGTAGACCTCGGGGTTGATCAGCGACCGGGTGACGAACATGGACGTGGTGGCGAGCAGCCACCGCTGGTAGGGCAACTCCTTGCGGGTCAGCCGCGCCACGCCGCGCACGACCTCCTCGCGGGCGAACCGCACGTGGCGCGCCTCCTCCAGCACGTGGATGCGGTTGACCATGCGCACCAGCGGCTGCACGGACTCGTCGGCCATGGTCTCGCGCTGGAGCCGGTCCAGGACCTCCTCGGCGACCAGGATCGCGCCGTACAGGGCGGGGCCGTAGCCGATCACCGGCAGCAGCTTGCCGAGCCGGTGGGTGTGCGGGCGGGGGCCGTAGGGCGGGCAGCCGATGCGCTCGACCATGCGCGCGAACATCGTGGAGTGCCGGCACTCGTCGGCGACCTCGGTCAGCGCGTACTGGGCGTGCCTGGTCGTCGGGTCCGAGCGGTAGACCTCCTTGAGCAGGAGCTGCATCAGCAGGATCTCGAACCACAGGCCGACGGACGCGATGCTGGCGACCTCGTGCCGGGACAGGTCGATGCGCTGCTCCGGGCTCATCCGGTCCCACAGCGCGGTGCCGTAGAGCGAGCAGCGGTGCTCGGGGGTGTACCGGAGGCCGTCGACCAGCGGCGCGGACCAGTCGATGTCGACCTCGGGGTCGTAGAACTTGTCGGCGGAGGAGTTGAGCAGCCGTTCGGCGGTTTTCTCACGGTCCGTGACCTTCAACGCCCTCGTCATCGGCCCCTCCACGATCGGGTACATGTTACTTCAGGTAACGGTTACTTCTGGTAGCGTGCGTCACATGGCTCGAACTGTCAAGGGCGGTACGGACGCGCGGCGCGAGCGGTGGAAGGGCCACCGCGAGGCGCGGCGCGCCGAGTTCGTCGAGGCGACCATCCGCGCCGTCGCCCGGCACGGCCCCGACGTGGGCATGGACGAGATCGCCGCCGAGGCGGGCGTGAGCAAGCCGGTGCTCTACCGGCACTTCGCCGACAAGTCCGACCTGTACCTGGCGGTCGGGCAGCGGGCCACGGAGATGCTGATGGACCGGCTCGGCCCGGCCATCGGCCACGAGGGCCCCATCCGGGTGCGGATCAAGCGGATCGTCGACGCCTACCTGTCGGTGATCGAGGAGCACCCGAACCTGTACCGGTTCGTGGTGCGCGCGTCGTTCGCGGACCGCCCCGTCGAGCAGGACGTGGTCAGCGAGGACAAGACCATGATCGCCAACGCGCTGGCGCGGCTGCTCGGCGACTACCTGCGGGCGTTCGGCATGGACTCCGGCGGCGCCGAGCCGTGGGCGCACGCCCTGGTCGGCATGGTGCAGAACGCGGGCGACTGGTGGCTCGACCGGCAGTCGATGACGCGGGCGAGCCTGAGCGACTACCTGACCACGATCATCTGGCACGCCATCGACGGGCTGCTGCGCTCCGCGGGCGTCGAGCTCGACCCGGACGCCCCGCTGACCTCGGAGTTCGCCACCGGGGGCGCGCTGCCCGAGCCCCGGCTGCGGCTCGTCAACGGCGAGGAGGCGTGATGTCCGGCCAGGAGGAGCACGAGCACGGGGAGCACGAGGACAACTCGCACGACGACGGCTACACCGGCGAGGCCGTCCTGGTGTTCGACCGGCGCGAGGTGCCGGTCAGCGTCGAGCTGCGCGGCCACTTCCAGCCCATCGACGGCCGCTACCACTGGTACGGCCGGATCGCGGCGAACGAGCAGGTCGCCGAACTGGTGGAGGGCGGCGCGCGGACCGCGCTGCTGCGCACGCCCGAGGGCTCGGCGAACGGGTCGCTGACCGACCCGGACCCGTGGCGGCGCTACCGCGTGACCGGGATCTCCACCCCGCCGTTCCGGGTCGGCTGAGCGGACCGCGACACGCGGAAGGGCACCCGTTCGGGTGCCCTTCCGGTCGTCTGCGGCTCGGTCGAACGGCTCAGCCGGTGACGAAACCGACCTTGCGGGCGTCGCTCGGACCGATCTCCACGTAGGCGATGCGCGCCGCGGGCACCACGAAGCGGGCGCCCTTCTGGTCGACCAGCACGAGCTGCCCGGACCCCGCCTTCAGCGCGTCCGCGACCTGCGCCTCGACCTCATCGGGGGTGAGCCCGCTGGACACCACGAGCTCCCGCGGGCTGTCCGCGATGCCGACCCTGACCTCCACGCTGACCTCCGTGCGCGCGTTGATGGCTGTCGAACCAACACTAGCCGAGGCCGAGCGCGGTCATGCGGCGCGTGTGGCTCTGCTGGAGGCGGCGGAACAGCGTGGCGATGCCGGCCAGGTCCCCCGAACCGCGGATGATCAGCTCCGCCAGCCCGTCCCGCTCCGCCACCACGTACTGGGCCTGCGTCAACGCCTCGCCGAGCAGCCGGCGGCCCCACAGGGTGAGCCGGTCGCGCAGCTTCGGGTCCGCCTCGCACGCCGCCCGGACTTCGCGCTCGGCGAACGCCGAGTGCCCCGTGTCGGCCAGCACGGTCAGCACCAGCTCCCGGGTCGGCGCGTCCAGCCACTCGGCCACCTCGCGGTAGAAGTCGGCCGCCAGCGCGTCGCCCACGTAGGCCTTGACCAGCGACTCCAGCCACGACCGCGGCGCGGTGGAGGCGTGGAAGGCGTCGAAGCCCGCCGCGAACGGCCGCATCGCCTCCTCCAGCGAGCGGCCCCGCTCCGCCAGGTAGCCGTCCAGCAGCGCGTAGTGACCGATCTCGGCCGCGGCCATCCGCGACAGCGCCGCGCGCCCGGCCAGCGTGGGCGCGGTGCGGGCGTCCTCGGCCATCCGGTCGAACGCCGACAGCTCGCCGTACGCGATCGCGCCGAGCAGGTCCACGACCCCCTCGGCGAAGTCCTCGGCCGCCACCGCCCGACCCGCCTCCGCTTCGCTCATGCCGGGGAGCCTAGCCGGGCGCGCCGCACCCGCGACGTCGTCGTTGTGCCCCTATCGTCCAGGTCGACGGGTATTGTGGTTGTTCGACGCCCGGCGCGGCGCGGCCCAGCAGGGGCCCGCAGCGGTGCCGACGGCTGAACTGCGGCGGCACCGTGCCGCCTGGAGAGGGTGCGCGCACAAACCTCGCCGGCCCCTCCCGCGACTCGCCCGGCCCTCGGCGGCCCAGCGGCGGTGACGCGGTCGAGCGGCCCGTACAGGCCGTGCGCGCTGGTACGAGAGAGGCGATCACCCTGACCGCGATGAACGAAGAGACCCCCGTTGATCCCGTGACCCTGGAGCACAGCGAGGCGGGCCTCCCCGCGGAGGACACCTCGCACCCGCTGGAGGCCACCCCCGCGCCGGTGCTCACCGACTCGCCGACCTTCGCCGAGCTGGGCGTGCGCGAGGAGATCGTGCGCGCGCTCGCCGAGGCCGGCATCGAGCGGACGTTCGCCATCCAGGAGCTGACCCTGCCGCTCGCGCTCGCGGGCGACGACGTCATCGGCCAGGCCCGCACGGGCACCGGCAAGACGCTCGGCTTCGGCATCCCGCTGCTCCAGCGCATCACCACGCCCGGCGACGGCACGCCGCAGGCGCTGGTCGTGGTGCCGACGCGCGAGCTGTGCCTCCAGGTCACCCACGACCTGACCGACGCGGCCAAGCACCTGGGCGTGCGCGTGCTGGCCATCTACGGCGGCCGGCCGTACGAGCCGCAGATCGCGGCGCTGCGCAAGGGCGTGGACGTCGTCGTCGGCACCCCGGGCCGGCTGCTCGACCTGGCCGAGCAGCGGCACCTCGTGCTCGGCAAGGTGCGCGGGCTGGTGCTCGACGAGGCCGACGAGATGCTCGACCTGGGCTTCCTGCCCGACATCGAGCGGATCCTGCGCATGGTGCCCGACGAGCGGCAGACCATGCTGTTCTCGGCGACCATGCCGGGGCCGATCATCACGCTGGCCCGGACGTTCCTCAACCAGCCCACGCACGTGCGGGCCGAGGAGAACGACGCGGGCGCGATCCACGAGCGCACCGAGCAGTTCGTCTACCGGGCCCACGCCCTGGACAAGACCGAGCTGCTGGCCCGGATGCTCCAGGCGCGCGAACGCGGCCTGTCCATGATCTTCACCCGCACCAAGCGCACCGCGCAGAAGGTGGCGGACGACCTGGTCGAGCGCGGCTTCGCGGCCGCCGCCGTCCACGGTGACCTGGGGCAGGGCGCGCGCGAGCAGGCGCTGCGGGCGTTCCGCGCGGGCAAGATCGACGTGCTGGTGGCCACCGACGTGGCGGCGCGCGGCATCGACGTCGAGGGCGTCACCCACGTCATCAACTACCAGTGCCCGGAGGACGAGAAGACCTACGTGCACCGCATCGGCCGCACGGGCCGCGCGGGGCGCACGGGCGTCGCGGTCACGCTGGTGGACTGGGACGAGGAGCCGCGCTGGAAGATGATCAGCGACACCCTCGGCCTGGGCAAGCCGGAGCCGGTGGAGACCTACTCGACGTCGGACCACCTGTTCGCCGACCTGGACATCCCGGCGGGCTCGACCGGCCGGCTGCCGCTGGGCCTGCGCACGCGGGCGGGCCTGGACGCCGAGCCCGAGGAGAACCTGAAGTCCGATAAGAAGTCGCGCCGGCGGCGTCGGGGCCGGGGCGAGGCGGGCGGCGACGAGACCCCCGCGAAGTCGTCGTCCTCGTCTTCGTCGTCCTCGGACGGCGAGGACGGGACCAAGCGCCCGCGCCGGAGGCGCCGCAGCCGTGCCGGCGTGGCCGTCGAGGGCGAGGAGAAGACGAGCGAGGTGCCCGCGGGCGCGCCCGCCGACGCCGAGGGCGGTGCCGCCGCCGAGGGTGGCGCGAGCCGTCCGCGCAGGCGCAGGCGCCGCCGCACCGGTGGCGGCGAGGCGGCGGAAACCCCGTCGGCCGAGTAGGCTCACCCCGGCCCAACAGGGCTTTTGACCTGGCTGGACGGTTCGCGGATCACACGATTGAGTGATCATGGGCCGACAATGTACGAAAACGGCGTTACCGATACTCGGTTAATGGAGTAAGGAGCGCCGACCACCACAGGACCGCGGCTCACCAGGGCCGCGGTCCACCCATGAGGCGGCGACTCCCGGGGCGCGAATCCCGGACCGCGGTCCACCGGGGTTGAGACCCGATCAGGGCCTCGCCCCACCAGGCACAGCCGCCCCCCGGGCCAAGGTCCCACCGGACCACGGCCACCCGGGACCAGAGCCCCACCGGACCACCAGCCGGCCCAGGGCCGGAGCCCCACCAGGCCACGGCCGCCCAGGGCCGGCGTCCCACCGGACCACGGCCACCAAGGGCTGGAGCCCCACCGGACCAAAGCGATCCAGGGCCGGAGCCCCACCGGGCCACCAGCCGAGCCGGGCTGGAGCCCACCGGCCACCAGCCGACCAGGGCCGGAGCCCCACCAGGCCACCGCCGACCCGAGCCGGAGCCCTGCCGAGGCCGGGACCCCCGGCAGCAGCGGCCCCGTCCGGGCGGGTCCTGGCCGCCAGGGCGGTCGGGGTGTCACCGGGGCTGACCGGTGTCACCGGGGCTGTTGGGTGTCGCAAGGACTGACGGGTGCCACCTGGGCCGACAGGTGTCACAGGGGCTGTTCGGGTGTCACAGGGGCTGAGGTTCACACCGACCTCTTCCCCGTGGTGGCAGCATGTCCGCCAGACAGATCGCCGACCAACGGGGAGCCGGGCAGTGGGTCAGCCGGAGCAGGCGGAGGGAAACGGGCGGGTCGTCCTGGAGGAGGACGTCCTGGAAGAGCCCGCCGACCTCCACGACGACGCGGACGAGCCGCTACCCGCCCGCTCGTGGCGCACCAGGGCCGACTTCATCGGCGTCGCGCTGGTGACCGTGGCGGTGCTGGTCGCCGGGCTGGTGGTGTGGCTCACCAGCGACGCCCGCAACACGACCAGCCAGACCGGGCCGTCGCAGGTCACGCCGCTCCAGCCGGTGACCGTGCTGCCGCCCTCGCTCGCCGAGGTGTGGCGGGCGCCCAGCGGCGCTACCCCGGTGCCGGTGAACATCGACTCGGTCGTGGTCACCGGCGACGGCGGCGAGGTGGTCGGCCGCGACGCGCTGACCGGTGACGTGCGCTGGCGCTACAGCCGCGACCTGCCGCTGTGCACCGTGTCCACCGCGTGGGGCCGCGTGTTCGCCGTGCACGGCAAGAGCACCAACTGCTCGGAGGTCACCACCCTCGACATCGCCTCCGGCAGCCGCGGCCCGCAGCGGAACGGGGACGCCGAGTTCGGCACCCGCCTGCTGAACGAGGGCTCGCACGTGCTCACCACCGGCGAGAAGTACGTCGAGATCTACCGCCGCGACGACCTGGTGCGGTCGCTGGAGTACGGCACCCTGCGCGCCATCGTGAACCCGGGCAAGCAGCCGCGCACCAACTGCACGTACGGCTCGTTCGCGGTCGCGCCCGGCAAGGTCGCGGTGCTGGAGCGGTGCCCCCAGCAGGACCCCGGCGACCGGATCACGATCCTCAAGCCGAACCCCGAGAAGTCCGACGAGCCGCAGGTCATCAGCAGCCTGGCGCTCGCGGGCAAGGGCGCCCGGGTGGTCGCGCTGACGTCGACGCGGGTCGCGGTGGCCACGCCCGGCAAGCTGACGGTGTTCGACGCCGACAACGGCAGCACGGTCGGCGAGTACCCGGTCGAGGTGACCGCCGACGAGCTGGCGGGCGACCCGCCCGGCCGCGTGGCGTCGACCTTCACCAGCACCGCGAACACCTACTGGTTCACCGGGTCGCGGACGATCGCGCTGTCGCTCAACGACCTCAACCCGCTCTGGACCGTGGCCGGCACGCGCGGCGCGGGCACCACGCTGGCCGGTCACCTGCTCGTGCCGGTCGCCGACGGGCTGGACGTGATCGACCAGGTCAGCGGCCAGCGGGTCGCCTCGGTTCCGGTCGACCGGGACGGGTACACCGGACCCGTGGAGATGGCCACCGAGGGGCCGATCGTGCTGGAGCAGCGCGGCGGCACGCTGGTCGCCCTCCGGTAGCGGGAAATCCGATAACTGGCGAATGGGAAAATAAGGGCGAACAGTGGCAATTCGGGCCTGGTCGCCCGGTGTCACCGGCCTCGCGCCCTCACCACCCGGACGGCCCCGCAGCCGCTCCGGCGGACCGCCACGCGTCCGCGCGCGGAGTGCGGCAGACTGCCAGACGTGCACTCGCAGTTCAGCCCGCACCGCGCCGCGCGCGTCGACCTGCCCGGCAGGCACGGCCCGATCGCGGCCCTCCACTCCCCCGCCGCCGGTCGTGATCTCGGGGCCACGGCGCTGCTGGTCCCCGGCTACACGGGGTCCAAGGAGGACTTCGCGCCGCTGCTCGACCCGATCTCCGACGCGGGTGTCGAGGTCGTCGCGATCGACCTGCCGGGCCAGTACGAGTCGGCCGGGCCGGTCGCCGAGGCGGAGTACCGGCCCTCGGTGCTGGGCGTGGGGCTCGCCGAGCTGGTGGCGAAGCTCGCCGCGGAGGGCAGGCGCGTGCTGCTGCTGGGCCACTCGTTCGGCGGGCTGGTGGCGCGTGGCGCGGTGCTGGCGGGCGCTCCGGTGTCGGGGTTGACGCTGCTCTCGTCGGGCCCGTCCGAGCTGCCGCCGGGTGCTCGGCGCAGCGCCCTCGACTACGGGGAGCTGGTGCTGCGCGAGCAGGGCGTCGAGGCGTCGCAGCAGGTCAACGAGACCCGTCAGGCGCTGAACCCGCGCTGGCGGATGATCCCGCAGGAGCTGAAGGACTTCTACCGGGAGCGGTTCGTGCGCTCGTCGCCGGCGGGCCTGCTGGGCATGGGCGAGGCGCTGCGCACCGAGCCGGACCTGGTGGCGAAGCTGGCCCGCACCCTGCGCACGGCGGGCATCCCGTGCCTGGTGGCGTGCGGCGAGCTGGACGACGCGTGGTCGGCGGCGGCGCAGCGGGACATGGCCGAGCGCCTCGACGCGGACTTCGCGGTGCTGTCCGGGGTGGTGCACTCGCCGAACACCGAGGCGCCGGACGCGCTGCTGGGCACGCTGCTGCCGACGTGGCGGGCGTGGCTCAGCTGAGGCGTCTCACGCCCACCGGCCCCACGCCCACCAGGTTCACGCCCACCAGTAGAACCACATGGTCAGGGCGGTGAGCACCACCACGACCAGGCCGCACACCACGGCGGTCCGGCCGGTCCGGCGATCGGCGAGGACCTGCGCCACCGCCGCCGCGACGGCCGCGGCGGCGTGGCCGGCGACCACGTCGAGCCCCGGTCCGGGCAGGTCGCGGGAGCCCGCGTAGACCTGCACGCCGATCAGGGCCAGCGCCAGCAGCACCAGTCCGACGGCGAGCGTTCCGCTGACGCCGCGCCACACCTTGGCCACTCGCGGTTCGGGTCTGCTGTCGACCATCGTCACGCGTCAACTCTACGGCGCGAGCAGTTCCCACGGTTCGAGCGCCGGCGACGCCCGCTGCCCCTCGGGGCAGGAGCGCCGGAAGTCGCACCAGGTGCACTGCCGGCCGGTGCGGGGCGGGAACAGGACGTCCCGGTCACCGCCCGCGGCGAGGGTGTCGGAGGCGAGGCTCAGCTCGTCGGCTGCCTCCTCGGCCCGCGCCACGTGCCGCCCCAGGCTCTCCTCGGTGTGCTCCCACACGGCGACCGACCTGGTCGGCAGGTGGTGCAGCTCGACCCGGTGGCACGGCCGGCGCAGGGTGCGCCGCGCGGCCAGCGCGTACAGGGCGAGCGCCTGGGAGCCGCGCGCGTCGTCCACGGTCAACGCGTGCCGCCCGGTCTTGTAGTCCACGATCACCAGTTCGCCGTCGCGCAGGTCGATGCGGTCGACCCGCCCCTCGGCGACGATCTTCGACGTGGGGGTGGACACCCAGCGCTCGATGCCGACCGGTTCGATCGCGGTGTCGAGGCCCTCCACGTAGTCGCGCACCCAGCCGACCGCCCGGTCCCGGTAGGTGGCGGCCTGCTCGGCGTCGCGGAACCCGTCGTCCTTCCACTGCCGGTGCAGCAGGGCGACGGCCTGCTCGGGCGTGCGGCGGTCGGCGGGCAGGTCGAACAGCGCCTTGAGGGCGTTGTGGACGACGGCGCCGAGCGTGTTGTGCGCCCACGCGCCGCCGCGCGGCGGTGTCGGCCGGTCGAGGTAGGCCATGCGGAAGCGACGCGGGCAGTCGGCCCACGTGGACAGCTTCGCCGGCGTCACCTTCACCAGCTTCTTCGGCGCGGCGCCGAAGTCGAACCCCAACTGCTCAGGCACGGCCCCCAAGTTACCGAGGGGGTCCGACAGCGCCCGGAGCGCCACCTCAGCCGACGAGGACCTTGCAGCCGGTGGCGCGGTCGGCCAGGGCGTCGAGCACGTCCGGCGAGGTGGTCTCGGCGCCGAGGCGCACCGTCTTGTTCGTGCCGTGGTAGTCGCTGGAGCCGGTGGTGAGCAGGCCCAGTTCGCGGGCCAGGCCGCGCAGCCGCGCCCTGGTCCCGCCGTCGTGGTCGGGGTGGTCCACCTCGACGCCGGCCAGGCCCAGGTCCGCCAGGTCGGCCAGGACCTGGTCGCCGACGATCGGTCCGCGGGAGGTGGCGAAGGGGTGCGCGAGCACCGTCACGCCGCCGGCCTCGGTGATCATCTGGATGGCCCGCTCCACGGGCGTGTCCGTCCTGGGCACGTAGTACCGGCCGCCGGTCAGGTACTTGGCGAACGCCTCGTCCACGGTGTCCACCACGCCGGCCCGGATGAGCGCCATCGCCAGGTGCGGGCGGCCCGCGGGCGCGTCGGCGGGCATGGCGGCCATGATCTCGTCCGGGTCGATGGGGAAGCCGTCGGCGACCATGCGCTCGGCCATCCGCCGCAGCCGCTGCCGCCGTTCGAGGCGCAGCCTGAGCTGCTCCTCGACCAGCGCGGGCGAGGTGTGGTCGTACAGGTAGGCCAGGAGGTGCACGGTGATCGTCCGGCCGAGGCCGTCGTCGGAGGCGCAGGACAGCTCCGCGCCGCGCACGAGCTTCAGGCCGGGCGGCAGGGCGTTGGCCGCCTCCGCCCAGCCCGCGGCGGTGTCGTGGTCGGTCAGCGCGACGGCGCCGAGACCCGTGGCCGCCGCGGCGGCCACGAGTTCGGCGGGCGTGTCGGTGCCGTCGGACTCGGTCGAGTGCGCGTGCAGGTCGATTCGCACCCGTCCAGTCTGGACTACGGCCGCGCGCGGCCTACGGCACCATCTTCTTGCCGCGCGCCGCGCGCTGCGCCTTGATCATCGAGAAGCGCTCGGCCTGGGCCTTCTTGTCGCCGAAGGTCAGCTCGGAGATCGCGTCGTAGACCTCCTCGGGGTTGGGCAGGTACTCGATCCGGTTGAGGGCCTGGATCTGACCCGCCGACTCCACGACGAGGGTGCCGAAGCCGAACATGCGCCCGAGGAACGTGCGCTCGTAGGTGAGGTCGGTCACCTTGCTGATCGGCATCATGGCGACCTTGGTCTCGAAGACCCCCGAGGAGATCATGAACCTCTTGTCGGTGACGACGATCCGCTCCACCCACCACTCCATGACGAAGTAGGCCAGCCTGAGCAGCACGAACAGGGACGCGTACCAGAGGATGTTCTGGATGAGCCCGGCGTTCTCCGGCAGCAGGTAGGAGATGATCATGGCGCCCGCGAGGAGCGCCGCAGCCTCCAGGAGGTCCCAGAGCAGGCTGCTCCAGTGCCTGCGTACCCGGATGACCCGCCGCTCGGTCGGCAGCAGGTACTCGTCGGGGTCCCGTGGTGCGAACATGCCTAGACCTCTCGCCGAGGGGAGGGAGGAGCCGGGCGACTCAGAACAATTGTTTCACGAAGGTGATGAGCGCCTCAGCGGCTTCCCGGAGGGTCCCGAGGATGTTCTGCACCAGCTGAGCCGCCTGCTGCGGCTCCGCGATGAGGAAGAACAGGACCAAGCCGACCCCGGCGAAGGTGAGAATCTTCTTCAGATTCACGGTGATCAACCCCGTTCGCTACCGCACCCGTTTGGCGCCAGTGAAAACCGTTGTACCGCACTCGGCGGCGAGTCGGGAGATTTGTACCGCACTCGGGGCAGCCTCCAGCACCGCCAACCCGGTGTGACTACTCTTCGTGATCGTGACGGCCAAAAGTGAGCCTCGGATCCGCTGCGTTGGCGCGATCGCGCATGACTCGAACGGGCGATTGCTGATTGTGCGTCGCCGCAATCCCCCAGGTGAGGGACTGTGGTCACTCCCCGGAGGCCGCGTCGAACCGGGTGAATCCGACGAGACCGCAATTATGCGGGAAGTATTCGAGGAGACGGGACTCTCCGTGACCGTCGGGGCGCTGATCGGCACAGTGCTCCGACCTGCGCCGCAGGGCGTCTACGAGATCCACGACTACGCCTGCCAGGTGCGATCGGGGGCGCTGCGGGCGGGTGACGACGCCACCGACGCCCGGTGGGCCGACGCTGCGATCTTGGCCACACTCCCACTCGTCGGGATGCTCCACGACACCCTCGCGGGGTGGGGGCAGCTCCCCCGCCGCTGATCGACTTCGCCCGATCAGGGGAGCCAGGTCAGCCGTTGGCCGTGCGGGGCGGTGCGCGCCAGCGCGCGGGCCGAGCGCGGCTCCCCGCCCTCGAAGCGCACCAGCCCGAGCACGCCGAACGCCGGCTCGTCCGGTCCCACCCGCAGGTCGTCCCGCCCCGGCAGGACGTGCGCCAGGCCCGCCGCGTAGCCCTCGTGGCCGACCCACCACACCGGCCGGCCCAGCCCGGCCAGCGCCGCGACGAACTCCTCGCCCGGGAGGTACGGCAGCGTGTTGCTGGTCATCACGACCAGCGGCAGCGCTTCGGGAACCCGCGCGGCCGCGCGGGCGAGGTCGGCCACCGCGTCACCGGTCACGAACTCCGGCGGCGACTTGCGCTGCGCGGCCGCCGCGACGCCGAACAGCCGCAGGCGCTCCGGCTGGTCGGCCCACACGCACGCCTCCAACCAGGCGTAGGTGTCCTCGTCGGTCAGGTCCGCGGGCGCCCGGTCGAGGCCGACGCGCGCGGCCACCTTGATCGACTTGGGGATCTTCGGCAGCTCCGCGCCGGGCGCGAGCTCCAGCGCGCAGTGCAGCCCGACCGGGGCCTTCGCCGGCCCGGCGGCGAGCTGGCCCGCCTGCTGGGTCTGGTAGCGGTAGGCGTACCGGTCGAGGTTGAGCAGCAGACCGGCCGAGCAGCCGACCTCCAGCAGCCCGACCGGTCCCTTGACCTGCGCCAGCGCCGGGTAGAGCAGGGCGGCGCGGCGCACCTCGTTGGTCTGCGTGGTGCGCCGCGAGACCAGGTCCCGCACGCGGTCGGCGCGCTCCAGCACGAACTCCCGGAACAGCGGCCACGTGCCCTCGTCCGGGCCGCACGTGCCGCCCAGCGAGGGGTAGTAGTCGGACAGCCGGTGGAAAGGCTCGGCCTGGAGCAGCCGGTGGACCGCCGCCAGCAGCAGCGTCGGGTACGCGAACCGCTCCGGCGCGGCGGTCAGCAGGCCGGCGACCTCGTCGTCCTCGGCCGCGCGGGCGGCCAGGTGCTCGTAGAGCGGGGAGACGCCGCGCGCCTCCTGCCGGGCGAACGCGGCCAGCGACTCGCGGACGCGGTCCAGAGAGGTCATATCGCTCCTTTTGCCCGGTTCAACCGAAACTTGCCCGATCGTCCACCCCGCCCGGCCGACCCTCCGAGCCGACCCGACCTCGCCGACCCGACCCCGCCCGGCCGGCCCTCCGGTCAGCCCGCCGAGGGTTCCGGCCTGCCCGGCTGCTCGCCGCCGCGCGCCTCGCCGTAGGAGCGCTTCGGCACCATCACCTTGCGGCGGAACACGCAGACGACCGTGCCGTCCTGCTTGTACCCGCGCGTCTCCACGTGCACGACGCCCCGGTCGTCCTTCGACTTCGACGGGGTCTTGCCCAGCACCTCGGTCTCACCGTAGATGGTGTCGCCGTGGAAGGTCGGCTTGACGTGCCTGAGCGACTCGACCTCCAGGTTGGCGATGGCCTTGCCCGAGACGTCCGGCACCGACATGCCCAGCAGCAGCGAGTAGACGTAGTTGCCCACCACCACGTTCTTGCCGAAGTCGGTGGTCTCCGCCGCGTAGTGCGCGTCCAGGTGCAGCGGGTGGTGGTTCATGGTCAGCAGGCAGAACAGGTGGTCGTCGTACTCGGTGACCGTCTTGCCCGGCCAGTGCTTGTAGACCGCGCCGACCTCGAACTCCTCGTAGTATCGCCCGAACTGCACTACCGCCTCCGTTGGCTGTCGTGGGCCCGCGTGCGGTGGAAGACCACACCCGGCCGGGACGACAGTGTGAGCACCGGGGGAGTACCCTCGGCAACTGGTCTGTGAGCGACTCCACCGCCACCGGCCGCCGACCCGAGGAGGTGAGGACTACCGATGAGTAACGATCCCCATCCTGCGAGTACCTCGCGCGTCCTCATCGGGGAGCCGGCTTCCCACAGCTAGCACCAGCGGTACCGGTCGGGGACGTGCCGTCGTCGTTCGTCGATGTCGACGCCCTGCTTCCCGGAGGTTCCTCGTGCCCAGCCTGCCCTCGCTCGGCGGCCTGAGAGGCCGCTCGCCCGACCGCGACCGCCCGGCCGCGCCGATCCCGGTGCCCCTGTCCGCCTACGTCGTGGACTGCGGCGTGTACGTCGACGGCGCGCGCCTGCCCGGCCGCTGGACGCACGCCGCCGCGGTGGAGGAGGTGCGCGGGCGCGGCGAGGGGTTCGTCTGGATCGGCCTGCACGAGCCGGACGCCGAGCAGATCGAGGGCGTCGCGGACACCTTCGGCCTGCACGAGCTGGCCGTCGAGGACGCCGTGCACGCCCACCAGCGGCCCAAGCTGGAGCGCTACGACGACACGCTGTTCATGGTGCTCAAGACCGTCCGCTACGTCCAGAACTCCTCCCCCGACACCGCCAACGAGATCGTCGAGAGCGGCGAGATCATGGTGTTCCTGGGCCGCGACTTCGTGGTGACGGTCCGGCACGGCAACCACTCCGGCCTGGCCGCGGTGCGCCGCGAGCTGGAGGCCGAGCCGGAGCGGATGAAGGTCGGCCCGGCCGCGGTGCTGTACTCGATCGCCGACCACGTGGTCGACAACTACCTGGACGTGACCGACCACATCGAGGACGACATCGACTCGATGGAGGCGCTGGTCTTCCAGCCGCGCAGCCGGGTCAGCGCCGACCAGATCTACCTGATGAAGCGCGAGGTGCTGGAGCTGCGCCGCGCCGTGATGCCGCTGGCCGTGCCGCTGCGCAGGCTCGCCGAGGGCTACACGCCGCTGATCCCCGACCAGGTGCGCTCCTACTTCCGCGACGTCGACGACCACCTCACCCAGGTGTCCGAGCGCGTGTCGAACTTCGACGAGCTGCTGACCACGCTGGTCAACGCCGTGCTGGCGAAGATCACGCTCCAGCAGAACCTGGACATGCGCAAGCTCGCCTCCTGGGTGGCGATCATCTCCGTGCCGACCATGGTGGTCGGCGTGTACGGCATGAACTTCGAGCACATGCCGGAGCTGGAGTGGAAGTACGGCTACCCCATGGTGATCTCGGTGATCCTCGTGGTGTGCCTGACGCTGTACCGAATATTCCGTCGCAACGAGTGGCTGTGACCCCCACCCCTCCTCCCGCGACAGGAACCCGTGCCATGACCAGGATGCTCACCAACCTCCGCTTCTGGGTGCTCACCTTCCTGCTGGGCTGGCTCACCACGGTGACCCTGCTCATCGCCACCGGCAGCTGAGCGGCCCGCGCCCGCGCCGACCCGGCAGGTCCACAGTGGACCCGCCGGGGGCTAGCTCCAGGGCTGGGTGTCCCAGGTGAAGGGGATGCCGTGCCCCGCGCCCCAGCCCAGCCGCAGCGACACGCCCGCCGGCCACAGCTTGAGCAGGAGCTGGAACCGGTACGGGTCCGGCCCGTGGGTGCGCCGGGGCTCGTAGACCAGCAGCGCGAGCGGCGCCATCGGCGTGGCCCGCGCCGCCGCGTCGGCCAGCACCGCCCGGCCCATCGCGCGGTCGGCCGGCGAGGTGTACTGCCACACCACCGAGTGCCACACGACGGTCAGCACGTCCCGCTCCGGGCGGACGAGCTGCTCGGCCAGCCACTCCGGCCCGTTGGCGCGCCGCACCGGCACCGGGTCGAGCTGGGCCAGGTCCAGCGCGGCCCGCAGCCGCTCGAAGCGCGCCACCTGGTCCGCCCACACGAACGACTGGAGGTGCAGCCGGCCGTCCTCCGTGGTCACGTCCACCGGGTCGGGGTCGCAGCCCGCCCGGCGCACCAGGCGCAGGGTGTGCGCCACGTCCGCGGGCGGCCTGCCGGTCCACCGCGGGTCGAGCGTGAACGGGCTGCCCGGGTCGCCCAGCTTCACCCCGTCGACCCGGTAGGCGATGCGGTGCGGCCGCAGGTTCAGCCCGCCGGACGCGCCGACCTCCAGCAGCCGCACCGGGAAGCAGGCGCGGCGGCCCGCGGCGTCGGCGGCCAGGCGGGTCGCGGTCTGCAGGCCGCCGAACAGGGGCGCGCTGCGGCCCGGCTCGTTGGTCTGCACGGCCGTCGAGGACACCAGGAGGCGCAGCTCGTCGGCGTGCTCGTGCAGCACGGGCAGCGCGTCGTCCCACAGCGAGCCCAGGTCCGGCTCGCCGCCCGCGGTCGGGTAGTGCGCGGCCAGCGCCGGCGCGCGGCCCTCCAGCACCAGCCGGTGCACCGCGCCCGCGAACCGCAGGCCCGGCACGGTGCCCTGGCGGTCGCACTCGGCGCCCGCCATCACGCGCGCGACCACGCCCCCGCGAGCCAGGTCCTCGGCGGCCGCGGTCAGCAGGGCCTGGGTCAGGGGGCTGCGGCCGGCGCAGCCGCGGGCGGCGTCGAGGAACAGCTCGGCGAGCACCCCTGTGACGGTAGCTCGCTTTCCCTTGTGCGGCAGGGGGAGCGCGCCGCTTTTCACCCTTTTACCGACGAGGTGTCACCCGACGCCGTTGCGCATAGGCTCGACGTGTGCCGAAGGTGCTCGCGGTGGCGGACGAGGTGGTCGAGCGGCTGTGGACCGACCGGGTGCGGGAGCTGCGCGTCGACCTGGTCGTCGCGGCCGGCGACCTGCCGTTCGACTACCTGGAGCACCTGTCGAACGCCCTCGACCTGCCGTGCGTGTTCGTGCCGGGCAACCACGACGTGGACCTCGGCGGCTACGCGAACGTGCGCGGCCTGTGGACCAAGGCGGGCATCCCCACGCGGTGGCCGGGGCCGGCGGGCGGGGTGAACGCGGACGGGCGGGTGGTGGACGTGGCGGGGTTGCGGATCGCCGGGCTCGGCGGGTCCATCCGGTACCGGGACGGGCCGAACCAGTGGACCGAGCGGCAGCAGGCGCGGCGGCTGCGGCGGGTCGTGCGGCTGGCCCGGTGGCGGCGGCTGCGCGACGGGCGCGGCGTGGACGTGCTGCTGACCCACTCCCCTCCCCTGGGCTGCGGTGACGAGGACGACCCGCCGCACCGCGGGTTCGCCTGCCTGCACGACGGGGTGCGGGCGCTGCGCCCGCGCCTGCTGCTGCACGGGCACATCCACCCGCACGGCACGCCCCGGCCGGACCGCGAGCTGGGCGGGACGCGGGTGGTGAACGTGGTGGGTCACCAGGTGCTGGACGTGGGAGGGGAGGCCGATCGTGCCCCGTGACACGGGGTTCCCCCGGGCCGACGCGGAGAACGACTTCCTGCGCGCGCGCCGCGGGCAGGTGCTGTCGCGGCTGGCCGCGTGGCTGCGGCGGGAACCGGACGACGTGAACATCATGCTGCCGTTCCACGAGGTGGTGGCGGCGCTGGGGCAGGTGGGAGAGAAGCGGCTCGGGCTGCGGACCGTCCGCCTGGACTCGATCGTGGGCAGCGTCGACCGGACCCGCGACTTCGACCGCCGGTTCCGGCCCACCTCGGCGCGGGTGCGGGAGCGGTGGCAGCGGCTGGCGCTGGCCCAGCGGCGCGGCGAACCGGTTCCCCCGATCGAGGTGTACCGGGTGGGTGACCTGCACTTCGTCCAAGACGGCCACCACCGGGTGTCGGTGGCCCACGCGCTGGGGCTGGAGGTGATCGACGCCTACGTGACCGAGGTGGTGACGCGCGTCGCCGCGCACGGCATCCGGCACCGGGGCGACCTGATCGTCAAGGACTACCGGCGGCTGTTCCTGGAGCGGGTGCCGCTGAGCGGCCGGGCGCGGGCGGCCGTGGTGCTGTCGGACCCGTGGGACTACGCGAAGCTGGGCGAGCACGTGGAGGCGTGGGGGTTCCGGCTGATGCAGGACGAGGGGGCGTTCCTGGACCGGGCCGCCGTCGCCGACCGCTGGTACGAGGAGGAGTACGTGCCGGTGGTGGAGCTGCTGCGGCAGGCGGACCTGGTGGGCGGGCGCACCGAGACCGAGGCGTACCTGTGGGTGGCGGCCGAGCGGTACCGGCTGATCCGCACGCACCGGTGGGGACCGGAGGTGATCTCGGCGCTCCGGTCGAAGCTCTGACGCGGGGGGCCGGGGCCGCTAGCGCTGGCTCTCCAGCCGGGGCAGCGGGCGGGCCTGGTCCATCACCCGGTCGGTGTAGCTGTCCAGCAGGCGCGTGGCGATCTGCTGCCCGTAGCCGAGGACGACCGCCCACACCAGCAGCGCCGCCTGGGACGCCACGCCGATCAGGCCGGTGGTCACGCCCGCGCCGAGCGCCAGGATGCCGACCACGGCCAGCGCGGCGCCCAGCAGCACCTTGATCAGGGCCTGGTAGCCGACCATCACGTAGGGCGAGAGGCTGGGCCGCCGGCGCAGCAGCAGCACCACCGCGGACAGCACCGCCCCGAACGCGCCCAGCACCTGGATCAGCCACACGTCCGCGGCGCCCGCGCCCCGGCCCGACGGGCACACCGTGGGCAGCTTCTCCGAGCTGACGCACATTGGGATCATGCGCGGGTCGACGAAGCCCAGGACGCCGAGCAGCGTGTTGACCGCGAACAGCACCACGGACGTGGCGATCAGCTTGTTCCGCAGCGCCCGCGAACCGGCGTGGGCGAAGTCGGAGGCGTCGAACGCGGCCCGCAGCGCGTCGACCACGATCTCCCGCTCCACGGACAGGGGGAACTCGCCGGGCCGCAGCTCCTCCAGGGCCCGGCGGCGGGGGTCGTCCTCGGGCAGGTTCTCCGCGACCCGGGCCTTGAGGCCGGGCAGGCGGCCCAGGAACCCGTTGCCCGCGGCCACGGCCGCGATCTCGGCCTCGTGCAGGGAGCGCCAGGCGCGCTCGATGTGCCAGCCGGACCACCACGAGGCCACCGACCGCCAGCGCGACTCCTCGCGGTTGATCATGTCCTCGACGACGGCGGCCTCCCGCTCGGCCACCTCGCGCCACCCCTGGCCCTCCTGGTCGAGCGGGTCGGGCGGGCCGAGGGCGACGAGGTCGGCGCGGACGCGGTCCAGCCGCGACCCGACCACCAGCCGCCAGTCCGTGACCCGGGGTTTCCGCGTGCCCACGACCTCCATGGGACAGCGGAACGCCTCGGTTCCGCGATCAGCCATCGGGGTGATCACGGAACCGAGACCTCGCCGTTCCGGGCGGCCCGGCGGGCTTGACCGGGCCCGACCGGGCGACCTCGTGACCCGCACCGGCCGGGCGACCTCGTGACCCGCACCGGCCGGGCGACCTCGTGACCCGCACCGGCCGGGCGACCTCGTGACCCGCACCGGCCGGGCGGGCGGCGACCGACCCGACCGGTGGCCGGGTCAGGCGGTGCGGCTGGGCTCCACCAGCTCGCGCAGGCGCGGCGGCATCCGCTTCTCCAGCCCGAACGGCTCCAGGTGCGCCTGGAGCACGTCGTCGAACGCGCGCTTCACCGAGGTCGTGTCCCAGGTGTCGCTCTCGAAGATCGGCTGCTTGAAGTACGGCTGGCCGACCAGGTGGAGCTGGCGGCCGTTGCAGCGGACGACCTGCCCGGTGATGCCGTCCGCCGCGTCGCTGAGCAGGAACAGCACGAGCGGGGCGACCTTGCCGGGCGTGCGGTCGGCCGGGATGGCGCGCAGGGACCTCTCCGACTTCCACACCATCCGGGTGTGGGCGACCGGGCACACCGCGTTGACCCGGATGCCCTCCCCCTCCAGGTCCAGCGCCCAGGACAGGCTCAGCGAGGCGACCGCGCCCTTCGACGCGGAGTAGGCGCCCAGTTTCCGCTGCCCGAAGAACGCGCCGGAGGAAATGTTGACGATCGAGCCGCCGCCCTGTTCGCGCATGGCCCGCATCGCGGCCATACCCGTGAATATGACTCCGAGGATATTCACCTCGACGAGCCGGCGGATCGAAGCCGGGTCGTCTTCCCACGGCAGGGTCTCGTAGTTCAGCCCCGCGTTGTTCACCAGGCCGTCCACGCGCCCGAACTCGGCCTGGCACAGGCCCACGATCTTCTCGGCCGCGTCCGGGTCCGCCACGTCGTGGCCGCTCGCCACGGCCCGCGCGCCGTGCTGCCTGATCCGCGCCGCCACCTCACCCGCCAGGTCGGCGTCCACGTCGTTGACCACGACCGACGCGCCTGCCTGCGCCGCGTGCATCGCGTACGCCTCGCCGAGGCCCCGTCCCGCTCCGGTGATCACCACTGCTTTGCCGTCAAGAATCCCCATCTCGCGCTCTTCTCCCTGCTCGGCGGACTCCCCTGCCCCGACACCATTCGGCCGAGGTCGTCCCCGCCTTCGACCAGGGTTGGGGAGCGGCCGGAGGGGCAGCCCCCCTGAAGCGGCGAGATGCGCGTTTGATGCGCTGAATGGCCTATGGAGTTCGTCCCGGCCGATGGTCCCGACTAATCAGTAACTGCGCGTGATGCCCACGGAAAAGGGCCGCCCCGATCGGGGCGGCCCTTGCCGGAAAAGCGCGTTCAGCCCTCGTAGGTGAGGTTCTTGCCGTTGCCCGGGTCGAAGAGCTGCACCTTGTCGGCGTCGAACCAGATCTCGGCCTGCTCACCCTCCGTGACCGCCGAGGAGGCGGACAACCGGGTCACCAGCGACACGCCGTCGCCGGGCACGTCGGCCGTGCCCGCGTCGGCGGCCAGCTCCGCCAGCTCGTCCGACGTCGCCTGGTCACCCGTGAGGCTGAAGTAGGCGTACTTGTCCGAGCCCATCGACTCCAGCACGTCGACGTGGCTGGTGAACACGGCACCGGACGAGCGAACGTGGTCTTCCACCAACCGGGCGTCCTCGAAGTGCTCGGGCCGCAGGCCCATGATCACCTCGCGGGGCGCGTCCCGGCCCTCCAACAGCCTGCGCACCCGGTCGGTGAGCGGCACGTCGCCCAGCGGCGACCGAAGCACGCCCCCCTCCAGGGACGCCGGCACGAAGTTCATCGCGGGCGAGCCGATGAACCCGGCCACGAACAGGTTGGCCGGCTGCTCGTAGAGGAACTGCGGGGCGCCGACCTGCTGCACCAGGCCGCCGCGCATGACCACGACCCGGTCGCCGAGGGTCATCGCCTCGGTCTGGTCGTGGGTGACGTAGACGGTGGTGGTGCCCAGCTGCCGCTGGAGCCGCGACACCGAGGTGCGCATCTGCACGCGCAGCTTGGCGTCCAGGTTGGACAGCGGCTCGTCCATCAGGAACGCCTTGGGGCTGCGCACGATCGCCCGCCCCATGGCCACGCGCTGCCGCTGGCCGCCGGACAGGTTCGACGGCTTGCGGTCCAGGTGGGCGGTCAGGTCCAGGACCTCAGCGGCCTCCTTGACCTTCTTCTCCACGGTGGCGTCGTCGACCTTCGCCAGCCGCAGCGGGAAGGCCATGTTCTCCTTCACCGTCATGTGCGGGTACAGCGCGTAGGACTGGAACACCATCGCGATGTCGCGGTCCTTGGGCGCCCGCTCGTTGACCCGCTCGCCGCCGATGCGCAGCTCGCCGGAGGTGATGTCCTCCAAGCCCGCGATCATGTTGAGGGTCGTGGACTTCCCGCAGCCGGACGGGCCCACCAGGATGAGGAACTCGCCGTCGGCGATCTCCAGGTCCACGTCCCGCACGGCCACGGCGCCGTCGGGGTACTGCTTGGTCACCTTGTCCAGGACGATCTCGGCCATTGGTTCACCCCTTGACGGCGCCGGAGGTCAAACCGGCGACGATCCGACGCTGGAAGAACAACACGAACAGGATGATCGGGATGGTGATCACCACCGCCGCGGCGGCGATCGACCCGGTCGGGTCCTCGAACTGCGAGCTGCCGGTGAAGAACGACAGCGCCACCGGCACCGTCCGCGACGCCTCGGTGGAGGTCAACGAGATCGCGAACAGGAAGTCGTTCCAGCAGAAGATGAACACCAGGATGGCCGTGGTGAACACGCCCGGCGCGGCCAGCGGCGCGATGACCCGCCGGAACGCCTGGCCCGGCGTCGCGCCGTCCATCTTCGCCGCCTTCTCCAGCTCCCACGGGATCTCGCGGAAGAACGCCGACAGCGTGTAGATCGCCAGCGGCAGCGCGAAGGTGATGTAGGGCAGGATCAGGCCGGGCCAGGTGTCGAACAGGCCCAGCGACCGCTCGATCTCGAACAGCGGCGACACCAGCGAGATCTGCGGGAACATCGCCACCAGCAGCGACACGCCCACCAGCGCCCGCTTGCCCGGGAAGTCCAGGCGCGCGATCGCGTACGCGGCCATCGTGCCGAACACCACCGCGATGGCCGTGGCGATGAGCGCGATGCCGATGGAGTTCACCAGCGCCCGCACGAACTCCGTGGTGGAGAAGATCGAGGTGTAGTTCTCCAGCGTCCACTGGCGCGGGATGAAGTGGCCGTCGGTCAAGGTCTCCTTGGTCTTGAACGACAGCGACACGATCCACAGCACCGGGATCAGCGCGTACGCCACCACCAGCACGTTGAGGACGGTCCAGCGCGCCTTGCGCGCCGTCGTCTCGGCCCCGCCGATGCCCGCCATCAGCGCCTCCCCCCGCTGTCGCTGCCCGGGGCAGCGGTGCCGAACAGCTTCACGAAGACGAACGCGATGATCGCCACCGCGATGAAGATGAGCACCGACATGGTGGAGCCGATGCCCAGGTTCAAGCCCTTGATCAGGTTGTTGTAGGTCAGCATCGAGACCGACGACGTGCCCTGGGAGCCCGCGGTGAGCACGAACAGGTTGTCGAAGATGCGGAACGCGTCGAGCGTGCGGAACAGCAGCGCCACCAGGATCGCGGGCTTCATCACCGGCACGATCACCTTGGTGAACCGCTGCCACGCGGACGCGCCGTCCATCGCGGCGGCCTTGAGCAGGTCGTCGGGCACCAGCGCCAGGCCCGCCATGAGCAGCAGCGCCATGAACGGCGTGGTCTTCCAGATCTCGGCGAGGGTCACGACCATGAGCGCCGGGACCTTCTCGGTCAGCACGGGGTCGCCGCCCGCCAGCTCGGCCAGGTAGCCGGTCTCCGGCGTCCAGGCGTAGCGCCAGGAGAACGCGGCGACCACCGTGACGATGCCGTACGGGATGAGCGAGGCGGTGCGGACGATGCCGCGGCCGACGAGCGTGCGGTGCATGATCAGCGCCAGCGCCATGCCCAGCACCAGCTCGATCGCGACGGACACCACGGTGATCACGACCGTGATCCACATGGCGTCCCACCAGTAGGAGTTGGTCAGCACCGTGACGTAGTTGTCCAGGCCGACGAACTCGGTGCGGTCCGGGAACTTCAGGTCGTAGCGCTGCAGCGACAGCCAGACCGAGTAGATGATCGGCCAGCCCGCGACCGCGGCCATGACCAGGATGGCGGGCGCGCACAGCAGCAGGCCCAGCCGCCGCTCGGCCTTCTTGCCCTCGCTCAGCGCGGCCTTCGCCTTCGGCGACAGCGCGGCCTTCCCGTCGTCGCGCGCGGGTTCGGCCTGGACGGCGTGGCTCACGGCAGCACCCCCTTGGAGTCGAGCGCGTCCTGCAGCTCGGCCCGCATGCGGTCGGCCGTGGCCTGCGGGTCGATGCTCGCGGGCGGCGAGAGGATCGTCGAGAGGATGGTGGAGACGTTCTGGTACGCGGGCGTCGTCGGCCGCGCGCCCGCGGACTTCAGCGTCTCCAGGATGGCTTCCTTCATCGGGTACGGCTCGGCCATCTCCGGGTCCTCGTAGACGGACTCGATGGTCGGCGGCACGCCGTCGTTGATGGCCGCGAACTTCTGGTTCTCGGCGTTGCGCAGGCACAGCACCGCGTCGAACGACTCCTCCGGGTGCTCGGAGAACGCGCTGACCGCGTAGTTGAGCCCGCCGACGGTCACCCGGGACTCCCCGCCCTCGACCGCCGGGAACGGCGCCCACTTGAGGTTCTTGGTGAACGGCGAGTCCGGGTTGGCCTGTGCCGCGGCGTAGACGTAAGGCCAGTTCAGCATGAACGCGGCGTTGCCCGACTCCATCGCCAGGCGCGCCTGGTCCTCGGCGGCGTTGGAGAACGACGGGTCGACCACCGGCGAGGTGGCGAAGGTCTTGAGCACCTCCAGCGCCTTGACCGCGCCCTCGTCCACGACGGCCTTGGTGCCGGTCTCGTCCACGATGCGCCCGCCGGCGGAGTTGACGAGCGTGTTGTAGAGCACGACCAGGCCCTCGTACTGCTTGCCGGTCGCCTCGACCAGGCCGGGCTTGTCCTGCTCGATGAGCTTCGTGCCCTGGTCGATCATCTCGGCCCAGGTCTTCGGCGGCGTCTGCACCAGGTCGCCCCGGTACCAGAGGAGCTGGACGTTGGTGTTGTCCGGCGCGCCGTACAGCTTGCCCTCGTACCGCGCCGTCTCCAGCGGGGTCTCCAGCGTGCCGTCCTCGACCTCGGCCTTCGGCTGCCCGGTGAACTCCCGGATCCAGCCCGCCTCGGCCAGCTCGGCGGTCCAGGTGACGTCCAGGCTCAGGACGTCCATGCCGGTGTCCCCGGCGGCCAGCCGGCGGACGAGCTGCTCGCGCTGGCCGTCGGCCTCGCGCGGCAGCTTGTGGTAGACGATCTCGTAGCCGTCGGCCTCCGCGTTGCAGTTGTCGACGATCTTCTGGAAGTTCTCCTGCGGGTACTTGTAGACGTTGATGGTGATCCCGCCGTCACCCGAACCGCACCCCGCCAGCACGGACGTCGCGACCAGCGCGGCGGATCCGGCGGCGGCCAACCGATGACTCTTCCGCGTGCCCCTCATCGGTCCTGCCTCCTTCCCGACAACGGAGGAGCCAGACCGCAGCGCCCGGCACCTCGTCGTGCCCCCGACCGGCCGGCCGGGGGGCCTGACCGGTGGGACGAACCTAGGCCCGGTGATCAGGTGCCGCAACCACCGGAGCCCGAACGGCCTCTACCCGGCGCCCGCCGGCGGCAAACCATGATCCTTCCGGATCAGTCCTTGCCCGCGTCGGACGGGCGCATGGCGAGGCGGGCGAGCAGGTCGCGCCCGCGCTCGGCGGAACGGGGCTGGCAGAGCACGTCGTAGCGGCCCGCGACCAGCTGGCTCGCGCTCTGGAAGTCGCGCTTGCCGCGGGTCGAGCCGTAGCCGACGGCGGCGAAGATCAGGCCGAAGCCGACGCCCACGACCAGGCCCGCGACGATCGGGCCGAGGCTCGCGCCGGGCGTGGTGTTGAACAGGCTCAGCAGGACGCCGACGAACAGGCCGAACCAGGCGCCGGAGGCCGCGCCGGTGCCCAGGACGCGCCCCCACGTGAGGCGGCCGGTCACCCGTTCGACGAGCATCAGGTCGACGCCCACGATGGTGACCTCCTGGACGGGGAAGTCGTCGTCGGCGAGGAAGTCGACCGCGCGCTGCGCCTCCTCGTAGGTGCTGTACGACCCGATGGGCCAGCCCGTGGGGGGCGTCGGCAGGCGCGGCGGCACGCCGGGCCGGTTCTGGCCGGAGAAGGAACTCGTCACGGGGACCACCTCTTCGCGGTGCTGATCACCCCATCCTGCCAACACCAGGTGAAAGGCGCGAAACGGGTGAGCCGGAAACTGACGCGAACGTGACCCGGGTACCCGCTCGGGCGCGTCCCCCGCACCCCCTCGACTGGTCCGTCCGGCCGAACCCAAGATCACTTCGGCACGTCGAAGCCCGCGAGTCATGCCTCCAGCCCCCGCGTGTCATGCGTTCACGCCCGGCGAGTCATGCCTCCAGCCCCGGCGAGTCATGCGTTCGGGCCCCGCGTGTCACGCGCTCGGGTGACCCGAGTGGTGAACTCGGGGGTCCTGAGCGCATGACACGCGAGGGCTGAGCGCATGACACGCGAGGGTGGAAGGCATGACTCGCGGGGTCAGGAGCGGGATTGGTAGTCGCGGAGGAGGCCGCGGCTGATGATGGTCTTCTGGATCTCGCTGGTGCCCTCGCCGATCAGCAGGAACGGCGCCTCGCGCATCAGGCGCTCGATCTCGTACTCCTTGGAGTAGCCGTAGCCGCCGTGGATGCGGAACGCCTCCTGCGTCACCTCGGCGCAGTACTCCGAGGCGATGAGCTTGGCCATGCCCGCCTCGACGTCGTTGCGCGCGCCCGAGTCCTTCAGGCGCGCCGCGTTGACCATCATCAGGTGGGCGGCCTCGACCTTGGTCGCCATCTCGGCCAGCTTGAACGCGATGGCCTGGTGCTCGGCGATGGGCTTGCCGAAGGTCCTGCGCTGCTGCGCGTACTCGATGGCCAGCTCGAACGACCGCAGCGCGATGCCGCACGCCCGCGCCGCCACGTTGACCCGGCCCACCTCGACGCCGTCCATCATGTGCCGGAACCCGTGGCCGGTCTCGCCGCCCAGCACCCGGCCGGCGGGGACGCGGAAGCCGTCGAAGACCATCTCGGTGGTGTCGACGCCCTTGTAGCCCATCTTGTCGATCTTGCCGGGGATGGTGAGGCCCGGCGCGACCTCGCCGTAGCCCTCGGGCTTGTCCACCAGGATCGCGGTGAGGTTGCGGTGCGGCTTGTCCGAGCCCTCGTCGGTGCGCACCAGCACGGCGGTCAGGTTGGACGTGCCGCCGTTGGTCAGCCACATCTTCTGGCCGCTGATCACGAAGTCGTCGCCGTCGCGGACGGCCTTGGTGCGGATGGCGGCCACGTCGGAGCCCAGCTCCGGCTCGGACATGGAGAACGACCCGCGCACCTCGCCGGTCGCCATCCGGGGCAGGTAGTGGGCCCGCTGCTCGGGCGTGCCGTGCTGCTTGAGCATGTGCGCGACGATGAAGTGCGTGTTGATCACGCCGGAGACGGACATCCAGCCGCGCGCGATCTGCTCGACCACCAGGGCGTAGGTGAGCAGGGACTCGCCGAGCCCGCCGAACTCCTCGGGGATGGTGAGCCCGAACAGGCCCATCTCCTTCATGCCCTCGACGATGTCGGCGGGGTAGGTGTCGCCGTGCTCCAGCGCCTGGGCGTGCGGGATGATCTCCTTGTCCACGAAGGTGCGGACCGTCGACAGGATCTCCTCCTGGACGTCGGTGAGTCCTGCGGTCCGGGCCAGGCGCGCCATCGCGGTTCCCTTCGTCGCTCCCGTGGGTTACCGGCGAGTATGGACCGGTTAACGGGCGTTCGCGCCTCAAGAGTGCTCATCGCCACCCGCTGAACCGAAACAGCGGCTAACCTGGGGCTCGCCGTCTTCCCAGGGGGTCCCCGATGTCCCAGCCGCCGCCCTACCAGCACCCCGGCCAGCCGTACCAGGATCAGCCGTACCAGGGCCAGCAGTACCAGGGTCAGCAGTACCAGGGCGGGCCGTACCCCGGCCAGTACCCGGGCTACCCCCCGCCGCAGCCGCGCGGCACCAACGGGATGGCGATCGCCGCGCTGGTCTGCCTGTTCCTGTTCGCCCCGGCGTCGATCCTGCTCGGGTCCATGGCCCGCAAGCAGATCCGCCAGACCGGCGAGGAGGGGTGGGGCATGGCCACGGTGAGCATGATCATCGGCATCGTGCTGACCGTCATCGGCGTGCTGGCGGTCATCCTGCTGGTCGTGATGTCGGTCATGCTGGTCAACCAGCTGCCGCCCCCGCGCTAGGCGCCGACCTCCAGCACCCCGCCGCAGTGGCGGCACTCGTCGAAGAACACGTGGACGTCCCGGGAGCACCTCGGGCAGGTCCGGAAGCTGCGCTCCAGGAGGTCGTCGGCCGGCCGCCGCCGGAACAACCGCCTCCGCTCGGCTCGATGTCGTGACACGCCCCCCACCATGCGCACGTCCCCGGGCATGATCGCCAATCGGGGGCGCGTTCTGTGGGGATGCTCACCGGTGGGGTCACCCGCGCGTGACCCCACCGGCACGCGCCGTCAGCCCTCGGGCGGCGTCCACACGTCCGTGCGCGCCATGCCCGCCGCGCGGCCCTTGGACGAGATCACCAGCGCCATCTTCCGCGACGCCTCGTCGATCATCTCGTCGCCGAGCATCACGGCGCCGCGCTTCCCGCCCGCCTCCGACGTGTAGTACTCGTACGCGTCGAGGATGTTCTCGGCGTGGTCGTAGTCCTCCTGCTTGGGGCTGAACACCTCGTTGGCCGCGTCGATCTGGCCCGGGTGCAGCACCCACTTGCCGTCGAAGCCGAGGGCGGCCGAGCGGCCCGCCACGCGCTTGAACCCGTCCACGTCGCGGATCTGCAGGTACGGCCCGTCGATGGCCTGCTTGTCGTGGGCCCGCGCGGCCATCAGGATCGACATCAGGATGTGGTGGTAGGCGTCGCCCACGTCGTAGCCGGGCGGCTGCTCGCCGACGACCAGGGACTTCATGTTGATCGACGCCATGAAGTCGGCCGGGCCGAAGATGATCGTCTCGACCCGGGGCGACGCGGTGGCGATCGCGTTGACGTTGACCAGGCCCAGCGCGTTCTCGATCTGCGCCTCGATGCCGATGCGGCCGACCTCGTAGCCCATGGTCTTCTCGATCTGGGTCAGCAGCAGGTCCAGGGCGTGCACCTGCTCGGGCGTCTGCACCTTCGGCAGCATGACGCAGTCCAGGTTCGCGCCCGCGCCCTCGACGACCTCGGTGACGTCGCGGTAGGTCCACTCGGTGGTCCAGTCGTTGACCCGCACGACCCGCGCGCGGGACCCCCAGCCGCCCTCGTTGAGCGACGCGACGATGGTCTTGCGCGCGTCCGGCTTGGCCAGCGGCGCGCACGCGTCCTCCAGGTCGAGGAACACCTGGTCCGCGGGCAGCGTGCGGGCCTTGTCGATCATCTTCTGGCTCGACCCGGGCACGGCCAGGCACGAACGACGGGGACGCTGCTGGTCGACCACTGTGGGGTACCTCCTCGTACCGGCCGGTAACTCCTGTTGTGCGAAGGGTGGCACGCACGCGGTGCGCCCGCTATTTCGTGAGTCCCGGCTCACAGGTCCGTGGCAGGCTGAACCGGTGGAGATCTCGCAGGTGCTGGACAACGCGCTGCGCAAGGCGGCCGCGGTGTGGATCCGACCCGACGGCCACGCGCCGCGGCTGGTGTGGGCGCTGTGGCGCGACGGCGCGGTGCTGGTGGCCGTCGGCGGCGCCGAGCAGACCGTGCCGGGCCTGGCCGACGGCGTCGGCTGCACGGTCACCGTCCGCTCCCCCACCACCCACTCGCACCTGGTCGACGTGGCCGCGACGGCCCGCCTGGTCGTCCCGGACGACGACACCGCCGCCGCCCTGCGCGCCGCCCGCCTCAACACCAGGCCCGACTGGGCCGACGTCTACCGCTTGGAGCTCACGTGATCACGGTCCCGGACGACTTCGCCACCACGCTCGGCGAGGAGGCCCTGGCGTGGCGGGAGACCCTGCCCGGCCTGGCCGAGGAGTTCTGCGCCCGCTGGCGGCTGACCCCGGACGGGCCCCTGCTCAACGGCTTCGTCGGGGTCGTGCTGCCGGTCCGCCGCGCCGACGGCGAACCCGCCGCGCTCAAGCTCACCTGGGTGGAGGAGGAGAACCGGCAGGAGGCGCTGGCGCTGCGGGTGTGGGACGGCGACGGCGTGGTGCGGCTGCTCGACCACGACGACGAGCGCGGCGCGCTGCTGCTGGAGCGCCTGGACCACACCCGCGACCTGGAGCGGGAGCCGCTGGCGGAGGCGCTGGCGGTCACCGGCGGCCTGCTGCGGCGGCTGCGCGTCCCGGCCGGCCCGGAGTTCCGCCGGCACGAGCCGAACGACCTGGTCGAGGAGAACGCGGGGCTGGGCGGGCCGGTGCCCGCGGCGTTCGTCGAGCGGGCCCTGGAGCTGGGCCGCGAGCTGGCCGCCACGGCCGGCGACACGCTGGTCAACGAGGACCTGCACTTCCAGAACGTGCTGCGCGGCGAGCGCGAGCCGTGGCTGATGATCGACCCCAAGCCGCTGGCCGGCGACCGCGAGTTCGGCGTGATCCCGGTGCTGTGGAACAGGTTCGGCGAGGACGACGTGCGCGAGCGGATGGCCGCGCTGTGCGACCTCGGCGAGCTGGACGCCGAGCGGGCCCGCGCGTGGACGTTCTACCGGGCCGTGGACAACTGGCTGTGGAGCGCCGAGTTCCACCGGGACGACCCGGCCGCGTGCTCCGAGCACATCGCCCGCGCCCTCTGGTAGTCCACAGTGGAACGCAGCGCCGCGCCGCCGCGCGCACTAGCCTGATCGCCGTGGTCCCCGTGAACCGCGTCTTCGCCGCCCAGCTCGCCGGCCTGCCCGTGTTCGGCCCCGACGGCGAGTCGATCGGCAAGGTCCGCGACCTGGTCATCGGCCTGCGCGTGGACCGCCAGCCGCCGCGCGTGCTGGGCCTGGTGCTGGAGCTGGCGACCCGGCGGCGGATCTTCGTGCCGATGCTGCGGGTGACGTCGATCGAGCCGAACGCGGTGACGCTCGCCACGGGCACGGTCAACCTGCGCCAGTTCCACCAGCGCGCCAACGAGGTGCTGGTGGTCGGCGAGCTGCTGGACGCCCGGGTGGCGCTCGGCTCGGGCGCGCCCGCGGTGCTGGTCGACGCGGCCATGGAGCCGAGCAGGACCCGCGACTGGCGGATGACGCGGGTCGCGGTGCGCGAGCGGACCGGCCGGCTGGCCCGGCGCGGCCCGGTGCAGGTGCTGCGCTGGGAGGAGCTGACCGGGCTGTCGGTGACCGAGCTGGCGGGCCAGCCGCAGGGCGCCCAGCACCTGGTGGCGGTGTTCGAGGCGATGCGCGCGGCCGACGTGGCGCTGGCCCTGCACACGCTGCCGGCGAAGCGCCGCTACGAGGTGGCCGAGGCGCTGGACGACGAGCGGCTGGCCGACGTGATCGAGGAGATGGCCGAGGAGGACCAGAAGGACCTGCTCGCGCACCTGGACGACGAGCGCGCCGCGGACATCCTGGAGGCGATGAACCCGGACGACGCGGCGGACCTGCTGGCCGAGCTGCCCGAGCGGGAGAAGGACCGGCTGCTGGAGCTGATGGAGCCCGCCGAGTCGGCCCCGGTGCGGCGGCTGCTGGAGTACAGCTACGACACGGCGGGCGGCCTGATGACGCCGGAGCCGGTGGTGCTCGCGCCGGACGCGACGGTGGCCGAGGCGCTGGCGCACGTGCGCAACCCGGACCTGACGCCCGCGCTGGCCAGCATGGTGTTCGTGTGCCGGCCGCCGACCGCCACGCCGACCGGCCGCTACCTGGGCTGCGTGCACATCCAGCGGCTGCTGCGGGAACCGCCGTCGGACCTGGTGGCCGGCGTGCTGGACACCGACCTGGCGACGCTGTCGCCCACCGCGTCGCTGGGCGACGTGACCAGGTACTTCGCCGCCTACAACCTGGTGTGCGGCCCGGTGGTGGACGAGACCGACCACCTGCTGGGCGCGGTGACCGTGGACGACGTGCTGGACCACCTGCTGCCGGACAACTGGCGGGAAACGGGGCTGTCCCATGCCTGAGCCGCAGTCGCGCAGGCGGCTCGACCAGCCGCGCACGCCGGGCCGCATCCGGCTCTCGCTCGACCGGGAGGCGTTCGGCCGCCTGGCCGAGCGGCTGGCCCGGTTCCTGGGCACCGGGACGTTCCTGTTCTGGCAGACCCTGATCGTGATCGCGTGGATCACGCTGAACCTGGCGGCGGTGTCGCTGCGCTGGGACCCGTACCCGTTCATCCTTCTCAACCTGGCCTTCTCGACCCAGGCCGCCTACGCCGCGCCGCTGATCCTGCTGGCCCAGAACCGGCAGGACGACCGGGACCGGGTGGCGATGGAGGAGGACCGGGCGCGGGCGGCGCAGACCAAGGCCGACACCGAGTACCTGGCGCGGGAGCTGGCCGCGCTGCGGCTGGCCGTGGGCGAGGTGGTGACCCGCGACTACCTGCGCGGCGAGCTGGAGCGCGTGTTCCGGGAGCGCCGCAAGCCGGCCAAGGAAGACAAGCAGACCAGGGAGGCCAAGCCCGCCAAGGGCGACAAGCAGGTCAGGGACGACGTACAGGTCAGGGACGACGTGCCGTCCTGACCGGTCAGGGTTCGCCGGTGGCGAGCCGGTCGCACGTGCGGCCGAACGCCTCCAGCTCGGCGGGGCCGAACTCGTCGGCGAAGTGGCGCACCACGCCCGTGAGGTGGGTGCCCGAGGCGACCCGCAGCCGCTCCAGGCCCTGCGGGGTGAGCACGGCGACCACGCCGCGGCCGTCGCCGTCCGCGCGTTCGCGCAGCACCAGGTTCGCGCGTTCCAGGCGGTCGACCAGCCTGGTCACGCCGGAGCGGGACAGCAGCACGGCCTCGGCCAGCTCGGTCATCCTCAGGCGGTGCTGCGGCGCCTCGGCCAACTGGACGAGGACGTCGTAGGCCGCGAGCGACAGGCGTTGCTCGGCGATCAGTTCGGCTTCCAGGACCCGAGTGAGCCGAGCATGCGCCCGGAGGAACGATCGCCACACCCCCAGCTCGGTTCGGGTGGGCAACCGGGCACTTCCGGTTTCCGGCACGAACACCAATGTTACGGAAAGCACGCAACCGGCTTCGCGCTGCCCCCGGGGCGGCGGTGACCAACCGGTAGCTTTGGTGGTGCACGGACCGCCGTAGCATGGCGGTTCCCACCACTTTTCGGCAAAGGCGCGCGCAGTGACTCTTCCTACCGTTGACGACGTGCACAAGGCCCTGGCCGGTGTCCAGGACCCGGAGATCCGGCGTCCGATCACCGAGCTGGGCATGGTGAAGGACGTCGTGGTCGGCGCCGACGGGGTCGTGGACGTGGCGGTGTACCTGACCGTGTCCGGCTGCCCGTTGCGCGACAAGATCACCGCCGACGTGACGGCGGCCGTGTCCGCGCTGACCGGGGTGACCGGGGTGCGGGTGGAGCTGGACGTGATGAGCGACGCGCAGCGGACCGAGCTGCGCAAGGCGCTGCGCGGCGGCGTGGAGGAGCCGGTGATCCCGTTCGCGCAGCCCGGGTCGCTGACCCGCGTGTACTGCGTGGCGTCGGGCAAGGGCGGCGTCGGCAAGTCGTCGGTGACGGTGAACCTGGCCGTGGCGATGGCCGCGCGCGGCCTGTCGGTGGGCGTCGTGGACGCCGACATCTACGGCCACTCGATCCCCCGGATGCTCGGCACCGCCGACCGGCCGACCCAGGTCGAGAAGATGATCATGCCGCCGCAGGCGCACGGCGTGAAGCTGATCTCGATCGGCATGTTCACCCCCGGCAACACCCCGGTGGTGTGGCGGGGCCCGATGCTGCACCGGGCGTTGCAGCAGTTCCTGGCGGACGTGTTCTGGGGCGACCTGGACGTGCTGCTGATGGACCTGCCGCCGGGCACCGGCGACGTGGCGATCTCGGTGGCGCAGCTCGTGCCCAACGCGGAGATCCTGGTCGTGACGACGCCGCAGCAGGCGGCGGCGGAGGTGGCCGAGCGGGCCGGGTCGATCGCGCTGCAGACGCGGCAGCGGGTGGCGGGCGTGATCGAGAACATGTCGTGGCTGGAGCTGCCGGACGGCACCCGCATGGACGTCTTCGGCTCGGGCGGCGGGCAGGCGGTGGCCGACTCGCTGACGCAGGCGGTCGGGGCCGAGGTGCCGCTGCTGGGCCAGGTGCCGCTGGACCCGAGGCTGCGGGAGCAGGGCGACGCGGGCACGCCGATCGTGCTGGCGCACCCGGACTCGGCGGCGGGGCAGGTGCTGTCGTCGGTGGCGGGCAAGCTGTCGACGCGGTCGCGCGGGCTGGCGGGGCGGCTGCTGAACGTGTCGCCCGCCGGGCGGTGACCGCACCCGGCTCACGAAAGAGGCCCCCGGGACGCGTCCCGGGGGCCTCTTTAGACGCTGACGCGGAGTGGCGCTGGCCGGCGTGACCATCATGACCTCGGCAACCTTGGACGTGACGGTGGGACGGGGCCGCAGTTCACGATCACCCAGGTAGCGGCGGCCCGCCGGAGGTTCGTCGCGGGGTGATCCGGTGACCTGTCACGGGCTCCCGGACCCTGCCCGAGAGCCCGTGTCGCAAAACAAGGTATAACGCACGGCATCCCGTGCTAGCCTTTTCAGAGGTTCGGCCACTTGCTCAGCTTCTGGGCAGTACTGATAGACAGCGGCCTCGGCCGTTCACCTCTGGTGAGACTCGTTGCACGGGTGGTGACTGGATTGAAACCAGACCTTTCGGGGTCAGTGGCCGAACCGTCCGAAGAGCATGACTTGCGAAGTTTGATCAAACTTCTCGAAAAACGCTCCTACAAAACTTATCAAGCACGACTCAAGGCTCACCAACGCCTGAGTCGTCGCAATAATGCGTGGAACGCCTCTCTCGTCTCACTCGCGACGTCCACTACGATAGCGTCGGTCGGACTGCTGGTGAATAAGAACATGTACGGCACCGGCGGCGACACCTTGATGGTCGCGCTGGCCATCTTGTCACTGGTCGCCTCACTCGTGGTGTCGAGCATCAACTATGGGGCGCGAGCACGCGCCATGGAGGCCAGCTACAAGCGAATCCAACAGATCTCTTTTGCCGCAGAGCGATTCCTGGACCGCGAAACGGACGAGGCGCATCGAAGGTTCCTCGAACTCCACAAGGAGTACGAGATCGCGATCGACTCTTCGGAGAACCACTCGGACGCAGACCACTTGAGAGCATCCGGAGCAAGTTTCAGGAACGTGTGGAGGGATACTCTCGTAAGTTTCATGCCATACATCACCTTGGCGGTCCCCGCAGCACTCCTGGTACCGTTCGCGATCTGGTTCGCAAATGGCATATAAAGCGCCGGCCCACCACTTCCGCGACGCTACCGGCGCTCGCCAGCTTAAAAAAGTTTTCAAAAGCCACGTGCTAGGCGGTAACGCCCGGGGCCGAGACGGAGTCACACCCGAGGCGTTGAACAGCGAAATCGATGAAATCTGTCGACGCCTCTCGAAGAGGCTCCGCAGCGGAGAGCACCGGTTCACGCAGTACCGAGAGAACCTCGCCCTAAAAGGAGCGGGCAGGAACCCCCGCGTGATCTCCGTGCCGACCGCTCGCGACAGGATCGCGTTACGTGCGCTCACGAACTTCCTGGTGCAGGTCTTCCCTGATGCCCGCGGCGTCATCCCCCAAGTGAGGGTGGAAGAGGTGCACAAGGTTCTGCGGAGCGGCAGGTTCAACGCCTTCGTACGCCTGGACGTCAAGGACTTCTATCCCTCGATCTCACACGACCAGGTACTCAAGGAGCTGCGCAAGCGGATTCGCAAGGACGAAATACTGAAGGTGCTCCTCGCCGCGATCAGAACGCCGACCGTACCGGATCGGGCTATGCGGCGCAAAGCAGAGAAGCGCGGGGTCCCGCAAGGACTGGCAATTTCCAATGTATTGGCCGAACTGGTCGTCTCCCCCATCGACGCGGAGATGAAGTCAGACGACCGCTGCGTCTACACGCGATTCGTTGACGACGTTCTCATCCTGTGCGACCGAGCAGACGCGGAATCATTGGGCAAAAAAGCGAGCAACCTCTTCCGCGCACAGGGCTTGAAGGTGCACCGGATCTCCACCAATAGCAAGAAATCCTATATTGGCATGATCGAGGACGGCTTCGACTACCTGGGGTACACCTTCAAAGGCGATAGAGTTTCGGTACGACCGTCCAGCGTTCACAAGGTGGAGTCCGCTCTCGCCCGCATATTCACCCAGTACAAGAAGTCACTCGGGGAAGACTCACAGGGCGAGGCGCTCGCCAAGTGCACCTGGTACACCAACCTTCGGATCACGGGCTGCATCTACAAAGGTGTGGCACGCGGCTGGTTGCACTACTTCCGCCAGATGAACGACCGAACCCTGTTGAAGGAATTGGACGCCACGGTACGCCGCTTCGAACGACGCTTCGAGATGCCGGCACGGTTCCGCCCGAAGAGCTTCATGCGCGCGTATTGGGCCATCCACCACCCCAACGGCAGGCACTACGGGTACGTGCCGAACTTCGACAAAATGCCCGTCTCCGAAATGCGAACGGCACTTATCCAAATCCTCGGTTTCTCGAAGGTCCACAACTTGTCCGACGCCGAGGTGGCGAGGACTTTCGACGCCCTGGCGAGCAAGGCTGTGATGGATCTGGAGCGCGACATCGGTTCAGTTTCCTGACCTCGCCGATCCGAGCCGCGGCGACTTCGCGGCGACTGGGCCGAACTCGGTCGGCTCAGGTCGCGTCCGGGTCGTACGGGGGCCGCTCGCCCCGCTCCAGCGGCCGCTCCACCGGCTGCGGCTGGGGACGGGGCGCGGTCGTCGGGTAGCCGTTCGGCTTCTCGCTCGGCTCGTCGTCCCACAGGTGCTTGGTGATCGCCCGCTTCGGGTCGAAGTTCCGCAGCTCCCGCAGGTCCTCCAGCGGCTTGCGCAGCTGCTCGAACTCCGGCCCCATCTCCTGCTTGAGCTGGTCGCGCGCGCCGGTCGCGTACTCGCGCACCTGGCGGATCGTGCGACCCACCCAGGCCGCGGCCGACGGCAGCCGCTCCGGGCCCAGGATGAACAGGCCCGCGACGACGATGACGAGGATCTCAACCCATCCGATGCTGTCGAACACGCGCGTGCCCCACCTTCCGCCCCCGGTCCCGGGAGACCAGCCTAACCGTCAGTCGGAGCGCAGCGTCACCTGCACGGTGAGCTCCCGCCCCTGCCTGACCAGCACGACCGGAACCGTCTCCCCGATTTCACGTTCCCGCACCGCCACGGTCAGCTCGGCGGCGTTGCGCACCATGCGGTCGCCGACGCGGATGATCACGTCCGCCTCCTGGATGCCCGCGGCCGCGGCGGCACCGCCCTCCAGGACGTTCTGCACCTGCGCGCCCTCGGCGGTCTCCGCGGACGCCGACCGCGCGTTGAGGTTCAGGTCCGCGTGCTTGACCTGCCCGTCGCGGATCAGCGCCTGCGAGATCTTGCGGGCGTAGTTGCCGGTGATGGCGAACCCGAGGCCGACCGAGCCGCCGGTCTCGGTGCGGATCGACGAGTTGATGCCGACCAGCGCGCCGGACGAGTCGACCAGCGCGCCGCCGGAGTTGCCGGGGTTGATGGCCGCGTCGGTCTGGATCGCGTCGTAGGTGACCTGGGGGCCGCCGTTCTCGCCCGCGGCGGTGACCGGGCGGTGCAGGGCGCTGACGATGCCCTCGGTGACCGTGTTGGACAGCGACAGCGGCGAGCCGATCGCCAGCACCGTGTCGCCCACGGCCAGCTCGTCGGAGTCGCCGAACCGGAGCACGGTCGGGTTCTCCACCTCGACCTTGATCACCGCGAGGTCGGTCTTGGCGTCCCGGCCGACGACCTGCGCCACGGCCCGCTTGCCGTCGGTGAACACCACGGTCAGCTTCGCCGACGTGTCCTGCACGGCCGGCGCGACCACGTGGTCGTTGGTGAGCACGTAGCCCGCGCCGTCGATCACCACGCCCGAGCCGACGCCCGCCACGTTCGCGCCCTTGAACTCGATCGACACCACGCTGGGCGTGACCCGGCTCGCGATGTCGGCGACCGAGCCCACCGGGCGCTCCTTGGCGGGCTTGACCTCGGCCAGCGTCACGCCGCCGTCGGTCAGCGGGTTGCCGACCCGGCCCAGCAGCCAGCCGACCACGCCGCCGCCCGCGCCGACCAGCAGCGCCGCCACCAGCAGCAGCGCCAGCGCCGTCGGCTTCACGCGCCGCCCGAACAGCAACTCGGGCACGCTCAGCTGGGGTCCCGGCCGCGGGTCGGGCTTCGCCTCGGGCGCGGCCTGCTCGGTCACCGCCGGCGGCCCGATCACGGCCGACGCGCCCGGGTCGCGCCACGCGTCGCCCGCGGGCCTGCCCTCCCAGAAGACCGGCTCCACCTCGGGTTCGCCGTGGAGGTCCAGCGGCGGGCGCTGGAGCCGCGTGCCCGCGTCGCCGTAGGGCCTGCCGAACGCCGTGGCCAGCGCCTCCGGCGGCGGCGGCGCGAACCGCACTGCGCCGTTGCCGTCGGGGGCGGGCGCGGGCCGGTCGGCGGCGAACGCGCCGGGCACGCCGCGCGGCCTGCCGAACACGGCGGCCTGACCGGGGTCGACGGCCGGGCGGACCAGGGGGCGGGGCGCGAGCCTGCGGTGCGCCCCGTCGTCGACGCCCGACCTGGGGGTCCCGTTGCCCTGCTCTGGCTCGCTCATCGCTCCCCGCACGTCGTCACGCAAAACCTGTCGCGGGGCAATCGTGCCCCCCGAGCGGTGAAGTCGCCGTCAGCGACCCAGGTCCGCGACCGGGCGCAGCACGTCCGCGCGCTCGGCGAGGGTGGGCGACGGCGAGACCGCGGGCGCGGGCGGCGGGGTGGTGCCCTGCGCGGGCGCGGGCGAGGGGTCGTCGCCACCGGGGACGACGAGGGCGAGCGCGCCGAGCATCAGCCCGGAGACGACGACACCGGCGCCCTGCCGGGCCCGCCTGCCGCCGAGGCGGCTACCGCCGCCGGTGCCGAAAGGGCGGCTCTGCCCCAGCACGGGCCCCGAGCCGAAGGGGACGCGGTCGGGCCGCTGCACGGTGACGAGCTGGCCGTCCTCGGTGACCGCGAGGTTGTCGGGCGCGCTGGGCAGCTCGACCTGCTCCGGGATCGCGCCCAGCCTGGCCAGCAGGCCGGCCGGCGCGCACGGGGTCGGCGCGGCCCGCACCGCGGAACGCGCCTGCTGCTGCGAGTACGCCTCGGCCGCGCAGAACGTGCAACGCGCCAGGTGGGCGGCCGCCCGGCCGTGCGCCGAGGGGGTCAGCTCACCGTCGACGAAGGCGACCACCGCGTCGGGCAGCAGGTGCTGCTCGGGCAGTTGCCAACCTCGCAGGTCGGTCATGCAGAGTCCTCCCGAACAAGACCCCGTCGTCGTTCCATCTCCACCCGCAGGGCCTGGCGGCCCCGGTGGATCCTGCTCCTCACCGTACCCAGTTTGATCCCGAGGGTGGCGCCGATCTCCTCGTAGGACAGCCCCTCCACGTCGCACAGCACCACGGCGGCGCGGAACTCGGGCGGCAGCTCGTCCAGCGCGGCCTGCAGCTCCGGGTCCAGGTGGGTCTCGTCGTAGACCTCCTCCGGGCTCGGGTCGTCGCCCCGGATGCGGTCGTGCTCCTCGGGCAGGGCCTCCATGCGCACGCGCGAGCGGCGGCGGGCCATGTCGAGGAAGAGGTTCGTGGTGATGCGGTGCAGCCAGCCCTCGAACGTGCCGGGTTTGTACGACGCGAGCGAGCGGAACACCCGGATGAAGGTCTCCTGGGTGAGGTCCTCGGCGTCGTGCTGGTTGCCGGTGAGGCGGTAGGCCAACCGGTAGACCCGGTCGGCGTGGTCGCGCACGACCTGGTCCCACGAGGGCACGGTCCACTCCGCGTCCTCGATGGGCGCGGTCGGTGTGGCGGTCGACTGCTTCGGCATCGGGGGGTTGAGCACCTCCAGTGGGCTGGATGCCCTGCTGCACGGGTTCAACGCTCGGAGTTCCTCGCGTGTTCCCCGTTGGTCCTGCGCTGGAACCAGCCTGACCGGTCCGCTTATAACGATGGTGAGAGGCGGCTGAGAGCTGGCTGAGAATCACGGCTTCGCCGAGCCGGTCCCGGACGGGGGCCGGCGGCGTTAGCCTTCGTGCCGTGGATGCGCCTACGCGCGAGTACGTGGAGCACTACCTGCCCGAGGACCCGGTGCTGGCGGCCGCCAGGGCGCGCGGCGCCGAGCTGGGCTGCGTGCCGATCGGGGCCGGTGGCGGCGCGGCGCTGCGGTTCCTGGCGGCGGCGCTGCGGGCCAAGGCCGTGGTCGAGGTCGGCACCGGCGCGGGCGTCGGCGCCCTGTACCTGCTCGGCGGCATGCCGGCGGCGGGCGTGCTGACCTCGATCGACGTGCGGCCGGAGCACCAGCGGGCGGCGCGCGTGGCGTTCGCGGAGGCCGGGATCGCGGTGTCCCGGACGCGGCTGATCACCGGGCGGGCGCTGGAGGTGCTGCCCCGACTGGCCGACGGCGCGTACGACCTGGTGTTCGTGGACGCGGCGAAGTCGGAGTACCCGCGGTACCTCCAGGAGGGGGTGCGGCTGCTGCGGCCGGGCGGGGTGATCGCGTTCGACAACGTGCTGTGGCACGGGCGGGTGGTCGACCCGGCGCACCGGGACGCGGACACGGTGGCGATGCGCGAGGTGGCGAGGTCCGTCCGCGACGACGACCGGCTGGTGCCGGTCATCCTGCCCCTGGGCGACGGGTTGCTGGTGGCCGCTAGGGTGGGGTGAGCAGGGCTTTCACCGGTCCGCGGCCCGCGGTCCGCACGGCGCTCTCGCCCACTCGATCGGGTGAAGATCGGCCGAGGATGTACGGAAACAGCGTTACCGTGCATCGGTTGAATGAATGGGGTGCCCGACCGACCACCCCTCGGCCGACCACCCCTCGGCCGACAGCCGGCACCGGGCCCCCACCGCTCACGGCCCGAAGCGACGGCGGTAGGCGCTGGGCGTGAGCCCCGTGCGGCGGTGGAACTGGGCGCGCAGGTTGGACGCAGACCCCAGCCCGCTGCGGCGCGCGACCACGTCGAGGCGGGACTCGCCGCGCTCGATGAGGCTGCGCGCCAGGTCCACGCGCTCCCCCGTGAGCCAGGCCAGCGGGGTGGTGCCCAACTCGGCCTGGAACCGCCGGTGCAGGGTGGCCTGGCTGACCGCGGCCCGGGTGGCGAGCGAGGCGACGGTCAGCGGCTCGTGCAGGTTGGCGCGGGCCCAGGCGAGGACCGGCCCGAGCGACTCGTCCGGCACGTCGGGCACCGGGCGGGTGACGAACTGGCGCTGGCCGCCGTCGCGGTGGGCGGCGAACACCAGGCGCCGGGAGACGGTGTTGACCACCTCCGTGCCGTGGTCCTGGCGGATCAGGTGCAGGCCCAGGTCGAGCGCCGCGGCGCTGCCGGCGGCGGTGTGGACCGGGCCGTCCTGGACGTAGAGGACGTCCGGGACCAGGGTGACCCGCGGGAACAGGTCGCGGAACAGGTCGGCCCACTGCCAGTGCGTGGTGGCCCGGCGACCGTCCAGGAGGCCGGCGTGCGCCAGGGTGAACGCGCCCGTGCAGAAGCTGACCAGGCGCGCGCCGCGGTCGTGGGCGCGGGTCACGGCGTCGAGCAGGGGTTGTGGCGGGCGGACCCAGCTGTCCGGGCGGTTGGACACGATCACGGTGTCGGCGCGGTCGACCTCACCCAGGTCGGGGACACCCGTGAGGGTGAAGAAGCCGTGGTTCATGCGGACCGGGCCGAGGGCGCAGAGCGTGAACGAGTACCACGGGTGGTCACCCAGCTCCGGGCGCGCCAGGCCGAACAGCTCGGTTGCGACGCCCATCTCGAACGGGTTCGAGCCGGAGTCGACGATCATCACCACGTGGTGCGAGGATCCTGGCGGCATGTGCGATTCCTAGCACTCACACGTACGTGCGGAAAGAGCACACGATCGGATGCATGGAGCCGATCAACCTGGGGAAGGCGCTGGCCAGCTTCGACGCCCTGTGGAGCCCGCGCATCGTCACGACCGTGAACGACTACGACATCCGCGTGGCCAAGGTTCGCGGTGAGCACCTGTGGCACGTGCACGATCACACGGACGAGTTCTTCCTGGTCCTGGAGGGTGAACTGGAGATCGCGCTGGAGGAGCGGACCGTCCGGTTGGGGCAGGGGGACGTGTTCGTGGTGCCCAAGGGCGCTCGGCACAAGCCGTCGTCGGGGGGTGGGGCGCGGATCATGGTGATCGAGCCCAGCGGGACGTCGAGCGTCGGGGATCGCCACGAGGAGGTTCCCGACCACGTCGACGCGACCACCGGTCATGCCCTGGTCGAGCCCGCTCAGACCTGACCGGGTCCGCTTAGGGCCTGGTCGAGTCCGCTCAGGCCCTGGGCGAGCCTGCTCAAACCCTGGTCGAGCCCGCTTGAGGGCTCGTTCGGAGCGCCGCTTGAGAGGCCCAGCCGGAGCGGGCGGCGACCAGGGCAAGCAGCGATCGGAGCTGGTGGCGACGGGCGCGGCCGCCGATCGGGGCGGGCTGCGACGAGGCAGGTGGCGACGAGGCTGGTGGCGACGAGGCTGGTGGCGACGAGGCTGGCGGCGACGGGCGCGGGGCCCGGCGATGGACGCCGGGCCGCCACCGCCCCGGGTCACTCGGCCGTGATGCCCTTGCCCAGCACGGTCACCCCGCCGGCCGACACCGTGTACCGCTGCCGGTCCATCGCCGGGTCCACGCCGATCAGCGCGCCGTCGGGCACGACGACGTTCTTGTCCAGGATCGCCCGCCTCACGACGGCGCCCCGCCCGACCCGCACGCCGGGCAGCAGCACGCTCCCCTGCACCACCGACCCGGACTCGATCACCACGTCCGACGACACGACCGACCCGTGCACGGTGCCGGAGATGATCGACCCCGGCCCCACCATCGAGTCCTCCGCGCTGCCGCCCGCGATGAACTTCGCCGGTGGCAGCGGCGGGGTCGCCGTCCGGATCGGCCACGCCTGGTTGTAGAGGTTGAACACCGGCCGCACCGACACCAGGTCCATGTGGGCCTCGTAGTAGGCGTCGATGGTGCCCACGTCGCGCCAGTACCCGCGGTCCCGGTCGGTCTCGCCGGGCACGCCGTTGTCGGCGAAGTCGTAGACGTGCGCCCGCCCCTGGTCGACGAGCATCGGGATGATGTCGCCGCCCATGTCGTGGTCGGAGTCGGGGTTGGCCGCGTCCGCGCGCAGCGCCTCGATCAGCGCCTCCGTGCGGAACACGTAGTTGCCCATCGAGGCGAACGTCACCTCGGGGTCGCCGGGCACGTGCGGCGGGTCGGACGGCTTCTCCAGGAACCTGGTGATCAGCCCGAACTCGTCGGAATCGATGCACCCGAACGCCTTGGCCTCGGCCCGCGGCACCCGGATGCCCGCCACGGTGACGCCCGCGCCGGTCTCGACGTGCTGCTCCACCATCTGGCCGGGGTCCATCCGGTAGACGTGGTCGGCGCCGAACACCACCACGTGCTCCGGCTTCTCGTCGTTGACGAGGTTCAGCGACTGGAAGATGGCGTCGGCGCTGCCGGTGTACCAGCGGGGGCCGAGGCGCTGCTGCGCCGGCACCGGCGTGACGTACTGCCCGAGCACATTGGACAGCCGCCACGTCGTGGAGATGTGCCGGTCCAGGGAATGGGATTTGTACTGGGTGAGCACGCAGAGCTTGACGAAACCCGCGTTCACCAGGTTGGACAGGACGAAGTCCACCAGCCGGTAGTTCCCGCCGAAGGGCACCGCCGGCTTTGCCCGGTCGGCGGTCAACGGCCACAACCGTTTGCCTTCGCCACCGGCGAGGACAATTCCCAGAACGTGCGGTTGCCCTTTCACGACAACGACCCTAACCGGGTGAGCACCACCTCACCAACGGCGAACTAACGCAGCCGCCGCCGTTCACCCGGCTGCCGGGGTCCTCGGGGTTACGGTGAGCCCGTGCGAATTGGACTGCTGACACGTGAGTACCCGCCGGAGGTCTACGGCGGCGCCGGGGTGCACGTCGGTTTCCTGGTGCCGAGGTTGCGCGAGCTGATCGACGTCGACGTGCACGCCTTCGGCGGTCCGCGCCCGGACGCCCGGGCGCACGTCGCGGCGCCCGGCCTGGAGGGGGCGAACGCCGCGCTGGCCACGTTGTCGGTGGACCTGGAGATGGCGGCGGCGCTGGGTGGCGTGCGGCTCGCGCACTCCCACACCTGGTACGCCAACATGGCCGGTCACCTGGCGAAACTGCTGCACGGCATCCCGCACGTGGTGACGGCGCACTCGCTGGAGCCGCGCCGGCCGTGGAAGGCGGAGCAGCTGGGCGGCGGGTACCGGGTGTCGTCGTGGGTGGAGCGCACGGCGTACGAGGCGGCGGACGCGGTGATCGCGGTGAGCGCGGGCATGCGGGCCGACGTGCTGGACTGCTACCCGGCGCTGGACCCGGCGCGCGTGCACGTCGTGCGCAACGGCATCGACACGGTGGCCTACCACCCGGTGGCGGAGACGGACGCGCTGGAGCGGCACGGCATCGACCCGGGGCGGCCGATCGTGACGTTCGTGGGGCGGATCACCAGGCAGAAGGGCCTGGGGCACCTGGTCGCCGCCGCGCACCGGTTCTCGCCCGACGCGCAGGTGGTGCTGTGCGCGGGCGCGCCGGACACGCCGGAGATCGCCGAGGAGACGCGGCGGGCGGTGGCGGAGCTGGCGGCGTCGCGGCCGGGGGTGTTCTGGATCCGGGAGATGCTCCCGGCGGAAGAGGTGCGGCAGGTCCTCAGCCACTCGACGGTGTTCGTGTGCCCCTCGGTGTACGAGCCGCTGGGGATCGTGAACCTGGAGGCGATGGCGTGCGGGACGGCGGTGGTGGCGTCCGACGTGGGCGGCATCCCGGAGGTCGTGGAGCACGGTGCGACCGGGTTGCTCGTGCACTACGACGAGGGGGACGTCGAGGCGTACCGGGCGGGGTTGGCGGACGCGGTGAACGAGGTGCTGGGCGACCCGGCGCGGGCGGCGGCGTTCGGCGAGGCCGGGCGGGAGCGGGCGGTGCGGGACTTCTCGTGGGCGTCGGTCGCGGAGCAGACGGTGGAGGTGTACCGGGCGGCCCTGAACGCCTCCGAATGACCACTTAAACTTCACTGTGACACTCGCCACACTCCTCCGGGTGCAACCCGGGAGGGGGGCGACCGCCTTTACCAGTAGGGGGCCGACTACTGGGGGTTGTGGATGCGGTGGGGTGTCCTCCTGTTGGCGTTGCTGACGGCCGGGTGCGCTATGCCCGCGTTCAGCGCCGAACAGGTGCGGTTGACCCTGGACGGGCAACCGGTCCTGGACGCGCCGGCGTTGCAGGCGCGGGCCGAGGCCGAACTGAGCTACACGCTGTCGTTCGGGTACGTGGCGCGCACCGGCGGGGCGGCCGCGAGCTGCTGGTTCGCCCGGACGGGGCGGCTGTTCGACGTGGACAGCAGGCTGTGGTGCGGGCCGGTGCAGGTGCCCGGCACCGCGGCCGCCACCGACTGGGTGCCGGTGCCGCTGAAGGAGGTCGAGCGGACCGGGTCCGGCGTGCGGCTGGAGGTGCAGCCGCCGCAGGTGCCGCCGGCCGGGTCCCGCAGCGTGCCGGTGGGGAAGCTGGTGCGCACCGACGGGCGGGAGGCGGTCGCCGACCAGGGTGTCGGCGAGGCCGGGCCGGACTTCCTGGCCGTGCTGCCGGACGAGGGGCAGCAGGTGGACGAGGCGTCCGCGTTCGTCCGGGACGACCAGCTCGAGGTGCGGGTCACCGGGTACGCGAGGCCTTCGGTGTGGTCGACGGACGCCGGTGAGCTGCGGGCCGAGCACGGCGTCGAGCTGCGGGTGCTGCGGTTGGCCGTGACGCGGCACGGCGAGGTCGACTCGGCGTTCCGGCAGACCCCGTGGCGCGGCTGGCTGCCGCAGCCGCCGGAGCTGTCGCTGGACGTGCCGGGGCGGCGGCACCGGCTGCCCGCCGACCGGTTGCCGGACCAGGGGTCCGTGCTGGTGGTTTACACGGTGGCCGCCGGTGGTGGTGGTGTCGGCGGCGGCGGTGTCGGCGGTGGTGGCGGGGCCGAGGCGCTGGTGCTGAACACCGTGGGCGCGAAGTCGTTGGAGCAGCGGGTCGAGGTGCCGTCCGGGCAGGTGGTGGGGGCCGTGCCGGGCGTGCTGCGGCGCGGGCCGGGGCCGGAGGCGATGTCCGTTTCGACGCCCGTGTCGGTCGGGACCGCGACCGGGTCGGTCGAGGTGCTGCGGGCGCGGCTGGGGCGGCAGCGGCCGGTGGCGTTCAGCGACCAGTACGAGCTGGCCACGGCGGGGCCCGGGATGGCCCTGCTGGAGCTGCGGTTGCAGCAGCACGGGCTGCCGACGGTGGTCGGGGCCTCGGAGACCGCGAAGCTGACGGCGGTGGAGCTGCCGGACGGGAGCCGGGCGCGGTTCGCGGGCGCCCGCTACGGCGGGGACACGATGCCGGTCGCGGTGGTGTTCGAGGTGCCGGAGGACGTGCGGTCGGTGCGGTTCTCGGTGACGGCGGGGACGGTGACGGTGCCGCAGCTGGGGACGGTGCCGGTGAGCGGCGGGGAGCCCGGGGTGGTGGCGCTCGACTTCTGAGGCCCGGCCGGGGGTTGGGTGGCGGGGCGCTGCGGGCCGGGCTCTGCGAAGGGCAGGCGGGCGCTATGGGGGGCGGACGGCACGGCGGCGGGGCGGCGGGGACGGCAGCGGCCACGTTCGGCGCGGTGGGGACGGCAGCGGCCACGTTCGGCGCGGCTGTGACCCAAGCGCGTTCGGCGCGGCTGTGACCCGAGCGGGGGTGGCCGAGGTGGAGGGCGGCCCTGGTGGGCGCGGGGGGCGCTCGGGCTGGGGGGTGGGCCAGGGGACACGGCTCGGACGGGAGCGGCGGCCGGAGAGGGGTGGGGTGCGGCGGGGGTCGGAGGGGCGGCGGGTGTGGTGGGAGTTGGGAGGGGGTCGGCGGGAGTTGGCGGGGGCGGAGGGGGTCGGCCGGGTCGCGGTTCCTCATGCTCTAACCGAGTGCCGGACCCCCCGTTTTCGTACATCTCCCCGCCGATGATCACCCCATCGTGTCGGCGCCCGTCCCGCCCCAGCTCTCCGCCAGCCCGATCAGCGTCCGCGCCGCGAAGCCCGTCGCACCCGGCACGACGTCGTCGTACGTCTTGTCCGACCGCGCCGGCCCCGCGATGTCCAGGTGGGCCCACGGCACGTCGCCGGTGAACTCCCTCAGGAACAGCGCCGCGGTGATGCCGCCCGGCCCCGGCGGGCACTGGCGCACGTCCGCGATGTCGCTCCGCACGTCCTCCGCCGCGTCCTCCAGCAGCGGCATCCGCCACCACCGCTCGCCCACGGCCTCCCCCGCCCCGGCGACCCTCGCGGCCAGGTCGTCGTCCGTGGCGAACAGGCCACCGGTGCGCAGCCCGAGCGTGACCTTCATCGCCCCGGTCAGGGTGGCGACGTCCACCAGGTGGTCCGGCGCGAGCGTGCGCACGGCGTAGGCCAGGGCGTCCGCCAGCACGAGCCTGCCCTCGGCGTCGGTGTTCGTCACCTCGGTGGTCGTGCCGCCGTAGTGCCTGATCACGTCGCCGGGCCGGTAGGCGGAGCCCGACACGTGGTTCTCGGCCGCCGGCACGAGGCCGGTGACGCGGAGGGGCAGGCGGCGGCGGGCGATGCCGACCAGGGCGGCGATGACGGCGGCGCCCCCGGACATGTCCGTGCGCATCAGGTGCATGCCCTCGGCGGGCTTGATCGAGATGCCGCCGGTGTCGAAGGTGATGCCCTTGCCGACCAGGACGAGGTGCGGGCCGGGGCCCCCGGACCAGGTGAGGTGGATGAGCCGGGGCGGCCTGGCGGAGCCGCCGCCGACGGCCAGGACGCCGCCGAAGCCCTGGTCGGCCAGCCAGCGCTCGTCGCGGACCTCGACCTCCAGGCCCGGGACGTCGCGGGCCGCCCGCACGGCCGCCGCCGCGAGCCAGGCCGGGTCCTTGGTGTTGGACGGGGTGTTGGCGAGGTCCCGGCCCAGTGACGTGGCGGCGGCGAGGGTGGTGGCGCGGGCGACGGCGTCCGCCTGAGTGGTGACCAGGCGCAGGTTCTTCACCCGCCGGGGCTCCTCCGCGCCGGTGATCTTGTACCGGTAGCCGCCGAGGGCGGCGCCCAGGGCGAACGCCTCCACGGCCCCGGGGGCGAGGTCGGCGGGCAGCCGGACGTCGAAGGTGGTGGGGCCGCCCTGCTCGGCGTCGCCGTCGAGGGCCCTGATCAGGGACGCGCCCGCCTTGCGCCAGTCGGCGGCCGAGCCGTCGCCCGCGCCGACGTGCCAGGTGCCGTCGTGTCTGGTGGTGGCGCCCGCCTTGCCGGTGACGCCGGGGGGCGCGTCGCCGCCGCCGGGGCCGAGGCGCACGGGGTCGCCGGGGAACGCGACGAGCACCGCGGGCGCACCCCGGCGGAGGGTGGTGGCCGCCTCGACGGCGACCGGCGGGGTGGGCTGGGGTGCGCGCACGGGTGCTCCTCGGCTGTGGCGGCGGTCAGGGAAAGGCGCTGGTCACGACGTAGCGATGCCCCGGTTCCACTGTGGAACCGGGGCCGCTCGACGCTGTCTCGCTCCGGCTGGTCAGCCAGCGGCTGCCTTGAGGGCGTCGCCCAGGGCGTTTGCCTCGTCCGCCGACATCTCGACGACGAGGCGCCCACCACCCTCGAGCGGAACGCGCATCACGATGCCGCGCCCCTCCTTGGTGACCTCGAGGGGACCGTCGCCGGTCCGGGGCTTCATGGCCGCCATCGCGTGCTCCCTCCGTCAACATCTTCCCCGTCCGACCAGGGCCGGATACCGCCCCCCATTCTCCCCTATGCGGACTCACCTGCGAAACCGAACCGATCTTTCCGACCGCCGTGGACTCCCGGGACGATCTTGTCCAACGCCCTGTTCACGGCCAGGATCGCCGTGGCGCAAGGACTTCCGGGAGCGCCGGCAACCGTCACCCTCCCGTGACGAATCACCGCGCTGTGGCGTGTCGCGGCCCCGCCCTGACACACTCGGCTCTCGTGCGAGCCCGTTCCGCGCTCTTCGACGTCTACGGCGGCCACCTCCGCGAGCGGGGTGGCGCCGCGACGATCGCCGCGCTGGTCCGGTTGCTGGAGCCGCTGGAGTTCGCCGCGCCCGCGGTGCGCACGGCGGTGTCGCGGACGGTGCGGCAGGGCTGGCTGGCGCCGGTGCGGCTGCCGAACGGCCCCGGCTACGCGTTGACGCCCCGCGCGGAGCGCCGGCTGGACGAGGCCGCGGCCCGCATCTACCGCACCCGGCCGTCCACGTGGGACGGTCGGTGGCACGTCGTGGTGCTGGAGGAGCTGCCCGCGCGGGAGGCGCGGGAGCGGCTGGCCTCCTCGCTCCAGCTGCTGGGCTACGGCGCGCTGGGCCCCGTGACGTGGATCTCGCCTCGCCCGTCGGCGGAGCTGGCGGACGTGCTGGCGGCCGAGGGGGTGCGCGGCAGCACGTTCCTCGGGGAGCACGAGGGCGACGCGGCGGAGCTGGCGGCCCGCGCCTGGGACCTGGCCGGCCTGGGCCGCGACTACGCCCGGTTCACCTCCGGGTGGGAGCCGGTGATGTCCGCTGTGGACGGTACGTCGCCCGCGGGGGCGTTCGCGGCGTCGCAGCGGCTGCTGCACGCGTGGCGCAAGTTCCTGTTCCGCGACCCGGGGCTGCCGCGCGAGCTGCTGCCCGCGCGGTGGCCGGGGACGGGCGCCGCCGAGTTCTTCGACCGGCACACCGCGCGGCTGGCGCCCGCGGTGGCCAAGTTCGTCGACGACTGCCTGGGTACGTAATTCGAGCACAACCGGAGGTCCTGCCGTGTCCGAACTCCTCGTCGACGACGCCGACGGCGTTCGCACCCTCACCCTCAACCGCCCGGAATCGTTCAACTCGTTCACCACGGCGATGAAGGAGCGGCTGCTGGAGGTCCTGCTGGAGACGTCGGCGGACGACGCCGTGCGGGCGGTGGTGATCACCGGGGCGGGGCGGGCGTTCTGCGCGGGCCAGGACCTGAAGGAGCACGTCGCGCTGCTGGAGGCGGGTGACCCGGCGCCGCTGCGCACGGTCGAGCGGCACTACAACCCGATCGTGAAGGCGGTCGTGGGGATGCCGAAGCCGGTGATCGCGGCGGTGAACGGCACGGCGGCGGGCGCGGGCGCGTCCCTGGCCTACGCGAGCGACCTGCGGATCGCGGCGGCGGGGGCGCGGTTCCTGATGGCGTTCGCGAACGTGGGCCTGACGGCGGACTCGGGGGCGTCGTGGACGCTGCCGCGGCTGATCGGGCACGGCCGGGCGATGGAGATGATGCTGCTGGCCGAGCCGGTGGGCGCGGAGGAGGCGCTGCGGATCGGCATGGTGAACCGGGTGGTGCCGGACGGCGAGGCGCTGCACGCGGCGCTGGAGCTGGCGCGCCGGTTCGCCGACGGGCCCACCACCGCCTACGCCAAGATCAAGGAGGCGATGGCGTTCTCCGGCGAGCTGGCCCTGGCGCTGGAGGTGGAGGCGCGCACGCAGGCGGAGGCCGGGGCGACCGCGGACCACCGGGAGGCGGTGGCCGCGTTCGTGGCGAAGCGGCCGCCGCGGTTCACCGGCCGGTAGCGCGGAAGCAGGTCGCGATGTGGTCGTCGACCATGCCCGTGGCCTGCATCAACGCGTAGCAGGTGGTGGGGCCGAGGAACACGAAGCCGCGGCGTTTCAGCTCCTTGGCCATCGCCTTCGACTCGGGGGTGGTGGCGGGCACGTCGGCGGCGGTGGCGGGCCGGGTGTGCCGCTCGGGCCGGAACGACCAGAGCAGCTCGTCCAGCGGCACGTCGAGGCGGCCGACGGCGCGGGCGTTGTTGATCGCGGCGAGGATCTTCGCCCGGTTGCGCACGATGCCCGCGTCGGCCATGAGGCGTGCCACGTCGGCGTCGTCGAACGCGGCGACGGCGGCGGGGTCGAACCCGGAGAAGGCGCGGCGGAAGTTCTCGCGCTTGCGCAGGATGGTGATCCAGGACAGGCCGGACTGGAACGACTCCAGCGTCATGCGCTCGAACAGGGCGGTCTCGCCGTGCAGCTCGACGCCCCACTCGGTGTCGTGGTACTCGACGTAGTCGGGGGTGCTGTGGCCCCACGGGCAGCGCACCAGGTCGGGGGCGCCGGCGGCGGTGGCGGTGCCGGCGTGGGTGGCCTGGTCAGTCATGCGGGTACTCCCGGGCGAACCTGGCGAACCTGAGCAGGGACAGCTTGACGCCCGGCGCGAACGCCAGGTTGAGGGGCAGGGCGACGTCCTCGGCCCAGACCAGCTCGCTGCGCGGGCCGTGCGGCAGGACGAGGAACTCGCCGGTGCCGCGGACGAGGCGGCCGGTGTGGTCGACGGCGCAGCGCCGCGGCGGTTCCCACGCGGTGATGCGCATGGTGTCGGTGAAGCCGAGGGGGCCGACGCCGGTGAACGCGGACAGCTCGCTGCCCACGCCCGCGCCGTCGCCGGCGGTGACGCGGACCGTGGTGCCGAGCATCCACTCGCCCTGCCGGTCCCAGTCGGTCAGGGCGGCCCAGGTGCGGGCGGCGGGCGCGTCGACGTGGACGCGCAGCTCGAAGCGGGTCACGTGCCCGCTCCGGTCGTGCGGGGCTCACGCCCGGTCATGCTCCGCCTCCCGCGCGTGCCCGGCCTCCGACGGGTGCCCGGCCTCCGACGAGTGCCCGGCGTCCCGCGCGTGCTTGGCCTCCGACGAGTGCCCGGCGTCCGGCACGTGCCCGGCCTCCGGCGCGTCGCCCGCGTGCCGCGCGTGCCGCCCGTTGGGCGACTCCGGGTCCACCGGCCCGGTCCGGTCGACGGGCGCGTGCCCCGCCTCGGCCTCCAGCTCGGCGACCCGGGCCCGCAGCCGCTCGACCTCGCCGGCCAGGCGTTCCACCGCCCAGTCCACCTCGGTCATCTTGTAGCCGCGCAGGACCTGCTGGAACCGCAGCCCCCGCACGTCCTCGGGGGTCACGTCGTCGGCGGGCAGGCGGGTCGGCGACGCGCCCGGCGGCAGCGGCGCCAGTTCCTCGCCCCGCCCGAACACCAGCGCGGCCAGCAGGAACACCACGGCCGCGACGAGCGCCATGACGACGATGTAGATGAGCGCTGAGGTCACGTGACGATCGTGGCACACGCCCGGCGGTCAGATCGACGAGAACACCACGCAACGGCGCGCCAGCACGGCCAGTCGGAGCAGCACGGCCAGCGAGAACAGGGTCGCCAGCGCCACCGGCGGCGACAGGACCAGCCGGGTCGCGTCCAGGTGGGCGGTGGCGGCGAGGATGGCGAGGTTGCCGCTCAGGGCGACGCCGACCGCGACGACCGCCACCGCGCCCGCCAGCCTGGCCAGGGTCAGGGTGCTGACCTCGGTGCGCGCCAGGCGCCGCCCGACCAGCAGGGCGAGCACGGCCACGCCCGCCACCGCCCACGACGCGTTGTCGTTGAACCGGGCGACCAGCAGGTACCAGGGGGGTGGTGGCGCGTCGAAGTCCTGCCAGGCGCCGATCCAGAAGGCCCGGTTCAGCTCCCAGATGAGGTGCGCCAGGGGCAGGGCCAGCATCAGCGTGCGCAGGGTGCGGGCGCCGTGGGCGAGGCCGAGCAGGCCCTGGTAGTCGCGGGCCACGGCGGCGACCGGCCCGAACTCGGCGACGGCGCGCCGCTGGGCGGCCTCGTCGGTCAGGCCCCGGTCGCGGTGGGCCGCGGCGGCGTCGTCGAGGCTGTCGCGGGCCTCGGCGAGCAGGTCGTCCTTGACGTGGTCCGGGCCGCGCAGCCGCCGGTCCAGCGCGGACACGTAGTCGTCGATCACGCCCGCGCCGGCCACGGCCCGCCCCCCAGCACGCCCTCGATCGCGGTGGTGAACTCGCGCCACGCGGTCCGCTCGGCCGCCAGCGCCCGCTGTCCGGCCCTGGTGAGCCGGTAGGTGCGGCGCTGCCGGCCGCCGACGGTGCTCCACTCGCTGGTCACCAGGCCCGCGGACTCCAGCCGGCGCAGCGCGGGGTAGACGGTGCCGGTGGGCAGGTCGAGCGCGCCGCCGCTGCGCCGCTGGAGCGCCTCGATGATCGCGTAGCCGTGCAGCCGCTCGCCGTCGAGCGTGGCGAGCAGCAGCGCGTCGAGGTGGCCGCGCAGCGCGTCGGACTTCATGCGTAGTGAGTCTACGGATCCGGACAAGGGGGCGCATCGGGGGAATCCCCGATGTTAAGTAGGCGCACTACATATAACGTGCCTACTCATGGATGCTCTCGGACTGGCCCGGCTCCAGTTCGCCGTCACCACCTCGTTCCACTTCCTGTTCGTGCTGGTCACGCTCGGGCTGGTGACGCTGGTGGCGGTGACGCAGACCCGGGCCGCCTTCTCCGCGGACCCCGTGCACTTGCGCATGACGCGCTTCTGGGGCCGCCTCTACGTGGTCAACTACGCGCTCGGCATCGCCACCGGCATCGTCATGGAGTTCCAGTTCGGCCTGAACTGGTCGGGCCTGTCCACGTTCGCGGGCGACGTGTTCGGCGCGCCGCTGGCGGTCGAGACGCTGGTGGCGTTCTTCCTGGAGTCGACCTTCCTCGGCCTGTGGATCTTCGGGTGGGACCGGCTGGGCCGGTGGGTCCACCTGGCGTTGATCTGGCTCGTCGCGCTGACCGCGTACGCCTCGGCGTTCTGGATCATGGCGGCCAACGGGTTCCTCCAGCACCCGGTCGGGCACGAGCTGCGCGACGGCGTGCTGCGGATGACCGACTTCTCCGCGCTGCTGACCAACCCCACGTTCGTGACCGCGTTCGGGCACGTGTGCTTCGCCGCGCTGACCGTCGGCGGCGTGGTCGTCACCGGCATCAGCGCCCACCACTTCCTGCGCCGCACCGACGAGGTCGACTTCTTCCGCCGCTCGCTGCGCCTGGGCGTGGTCACCACCGCGCTGGCCGCGCCCGCGCTCGTCGGGCTCGGGTTCGCGCAGATCCCGATCGTCACCGAGCACCAGCCGGACAAGTTCGACACCGTCGGCGCGGTCGACGGCGCCGGCCTCGGGTTCATGGTCCAGATCGGGCTGGTGCTGCTGCTGGTCAGCTGGGTGACCGTGCCGCTGCTGGCCCGCGACCTGGTGGTGCGGGTGCGGTTCCCCCTGTACCTGATGGTGGCCGGCATCCCGCTGCCGTTCGTCGCCGCCATCGGGGGCTGGCTGTTCCGCGAGGTCGGGCGGCAGCCGTGGCTGGTGCAGGGGCTGCTGACCACCGAGGACGCGCTGTCGCACGTCGACCGCGACCAGCTCCTCGTGTCGTTCGTCGGGTTCACGGCCGTGTTCGCGGCGCTGGCCGTCGCCGACTGGGCGCTCATCGCGAAGTACGCGCGGCGCGGGCCGGCGTCCTCGGACGCCGAGCCGGTGTCGCCGCTGGTCCCGACGCTGTAGGGGGTTCGTGGTGGAAACGGTCTGGGTCGTCCTGCTGGCGGTGCTGACCTGCGGCTACTTCGCGCTGGCCGGCTTCGACTACGGCGTCGGGGTGCTGCTGCGGGTCCTCGCGCGCGACGAGCGGGAACGGCGGCTCGTGCTGCGCGCGATGACGCCGTTCCTGCTCGGCAACGAGGTGTGGCTGGTCGCCGCGGTCGGCGTGCTGTTCGGCGCGTTCCCCCGGCTGGAGGGCGAGCTGCTGTCGTCGCAGCACACCTCCTTCACGGTGCTGCTGGTCGCGCTGGTCGCGTTCACCGCCGCCGTGCAGCTGCGGTCGCCCGGGTGGGACCCCGTGCTGGTCGGCGCGGCGCTGCTGGTCGCGGTCGGGTGGGGCGTGCTGCTCGGCCGGGTGCTCGGCGGGCCGGTCGCGCTGTGGGCGGTGGGGCTGCCGGTGCTGTTCGCGCTGCACGGCGCGGTGTTCCTGGCCTGGCGGCTGACCGGCGACCTGCGGGCCAGGGCCTCGCGCTGCGCCCTGGTGCTGGCGCCGGCGGGCGCGGTGTTCGCCGTGGCGGCGACGCTGACGGCGGGCGCGGTGCCCGAACCCGCCTACGGCCTGGTCGCCGTCGCGGCCGTGGCGCTGTCGGGCGGCGCGTGGCTCGCGGTGCGCGGCGGGCGGTGGCGGGCGGCGTTCGGCTGCACGGCCGCGCTGTGCGCGCTGCCCGTGGTCGCGGTGTTCGGGGCGCGGGACGTGGTGACGACGTCGGTCATGGCCGACCTGCCCACGCTGCGGGCCCTGGGCTGGGTGGCGCTGGCCGTGCTGCCGCTCGTGCTGGTGTTCCAGTGGACGACCTGGTGGGTGCACCGTGCCCCGCGCTGACCGGGGCGCGCGGGGTGGCGCGCACGTCGACCGCCGCTACGCCGCGGTGCTGGCCGCCCTCGCCGCGGCCACCGCGGCGGCCGTGCTCGCCCAGGCCGAGGCGCTGGCGGCGGTGCTGACCGGCGGACCGGCGTGGTGGCTCGCCGCCGCCGTGGCCGGGCGGGCGCTCGTGGCGTGGGCCGCCCAGGTGGTGCCCCTGCGGTTCGCCGCCGCGGTGAAGGCCGACCTGCGCAAGCGGGTGCTGCGCTCGGCGTGCGGCGGCCGGGAGCCCGCCGGGTCCGTGGCCACGCTCGTGGTGAAGGGGCTGGACGCGGTCGAGCCCTACTTCGCCGGGTACCTGCCGCAGCTCGCCGCGGCGGCGGTCGTGCCGGTGGCGGTGGTGGCGCGGCTGGCGTTCGCCGACCTCGCCTCGGCGCTGGTGGTGCTGGCCACGCTGCCGCTGGTGCCCGTGTTCGCCGCCCTGGTCGGCCTGCACACCCGCGACCGCACCCGCGAGCAGTGGGCCGGGCTGGCCGTCCTCGGCGGGCACTTCCTGGACGTGGTGCGCGGCCTGGGCACGCTGGAGCTGTTCGGGCGGGCGGCGGCGCAGGCGCGGACCGTGCGGGCCATGGCGGACGCCCACGCCTCGGCCACCCTGCGCACCCTGCGCGTGGCGTTCCTGTCCGCGCTGGTGCTGGAGCTGGTCGCGACGCTGTCCGTGGCGCTGGTCGCGGTGCCCGTGGGCCTGCGGCTGCTGCACGGCGGCGTGACACCGCACGTCGCGCTGCTGGTGCTGCTGCTCGCGCCCGAGGCGTACCTGCCGCTGCGGGCGGCCGGCGCCCGGTTCCACGCCTCCGCCGAGGGCCTGGCGGCGCTGGAGGCCGCGCACCGGACCGGCGGGAACCGCGTGTCCGTCGGCCGCACCCGCGCACCGGACCTGCGCGCCGCCGAGGTCGTCCTCGACCGGGTCGTGGTGCGCCACCCCGGCCGCGACCCGCTGCCCGAGGTGTCGCTGCGCCTCGACCCCGGCGAACGGGTGGCGCTGGTCGGCCCCAGCGGCGTCGGCAAGAGCACCGTGCTGTCCGTGCTGCTCGGCTTCGTCGCGCCCGTCTCCGGCCGCGTCCTGGTCGGCGGGGTCGACCTGCGGGAGGTGGACCCGGCGACGTGGCTGCCGCAGCTGGCGTGGGTGCCGCAGCGGCCCACCCTGTTCCCCGGCACGGTCGCCGACAACATCGCCCTCGGCTCCCCCCTCGACCCCGCGGCCGCCGCGACCGCCGTCGGCCTCGGGCACCTGGTGGACGCCGCGCACCCGCTGTCCTCCGGCGAGCGGCAGCGCGTCGCCCTGGCGCGGGCCCTGGCGCGGCCGGACGCGCGGGCGCTGCTGCTCGACGAGCCGACCTCCCGGCTGGACAGCGGCACCGAGGAGGTGGTGCTGCGGGCGGCCAGGACCCTGTCCGCCGGGCGGACCGCGCTGGTCGTGGCGCACCGGCCGGCGCTGCTCGACGAGGTCGACCGGGTGGTGGTGCTGTCGTGAGGCGGCTGCTGCGGGCCGTGGCCGCGGGCGTCGCGGCCGAACTGGCGGGCATCGGGCTGACGACCACCGCCGTGTGGCTGGTCATGAGGGCCGCGGAGCAGCCGCCGCTGTCGGCGCTGACCGTGGCGATCGTGGCCGTGCGCGCGCTGGCCCTCGCGCGCGGCGGCGCCCGCTACGTCGAACGGCTGGCCGGGCACTCCGCCGTGCTGCGGGGCCTGGTGGAGGTGCGGGGCCGCGTCTACGACTCGCTGCGGCGCGGCCCGCTGCGCGACGGCGACGCCCTCACCCGCCTGGTGTCCGATGTGGACGCCGTGCGGGACGTGCTGCTGCGCTGCCTGCTGCCCGCCGCCGTGGCGGGCGCGGTCGGGCTCGTCGCGCTGGTCGCCACCGGGTTCGCCGCGCCCCTCGCGGTCGGGCTGGCGCTCACCGGCCTCGTCCTGCCCGCGACCGCGTGCGCGCTGGCCGGCAGGCACCTGCGGGCGGTCGCCCCGCTGCGGGCGGAGCTGACCGGGCGGACCGTGGTGCTGCTGGACGGCGCGGCCGAGCTGGCCGCGTTCGGCGCGCTCGACCGCGAGCTGGACCGCACCGGGGCCCTGGTGGACCGGCTGGCCGCGCGGGAGCGGCGCGGCGGGTTCGCGGCGGCGGCCCTGGCGGCGGTCGCCGTGGCCGTCCAGTACGGGGTCGGGCTGGCGCTGCTGCGCGGCGGCGCGCCCGCGCACGTGGCGCTCGGCGCGGTGGCGGTCCTGGAGGTCACCGCGCCCCTGGTCGCCGCCGGCCGGCACTGGGCCGAGGCGCGCGGGTCCGCGCGTCGCGTCCGGGAGGCCCTGGCCACGCCCGCCGCCCCCGCGCCCGTCCCGCCCGACCTGCCGCGCGGCCGGGTGGGCGTCGTGGGGCCCAGCGGCGCGGGCAAGAGCACCTACCTGCGCGCGCTGGCCGCCCACCCCGGCGCGCTGGGCGTGCTCGACGACGCGCACGTGTTCCACGCGACCGCCGAGGCCAACGTGCGGCTGGCCCGCCCCGACGCCGCCCCGGAGGACCTGGACCGGGTGGCCGCGCTGGTGGACCTGGACGTGCCGTGGGACACCCCGGTCGGCGCGGACGGCGACGCGCTGTCCGGCGGCCAGCGGCAGCGGCTGCTGCTGGCCCGCGCCCTGCTCGCCGAACCCGAGGTGCTGCTGCTCGACGAACCCGTCGAGGGCCTGGCCACCGGGCACGGCGACGCGGTGCTCGCCCGCGTGCTGGCGGACCGGGGCCCGGACGGGCACGTCGTGCTGGTCACCCACCGGCTCGCGCCGCTGGTCGACTTCGACGAGGTCCTGGTCTTCGAGGACGGCCGCGTCACGCAGCGCGGCACGCACGCCGAACTGGTCGCCGCCCCCGGCTACTACCGGGACCGCTGGAGCACCGAGCGCATGGCCGGCCGGTCCTCCGCGGGCACCTCCACCGACGACGGCAGCCACTCGCCGTCGAACGGCAGGAACTGCGTCAGCGAACCGGACGCCACCGGCACGCCGCACCGGCGCAGCGCGGTGCCCGCGACCTGAGCCGCCATCGCGCCGAGCTGCCGCAGGTCCCGGTTCCGGTGCTCCCGCACCCCCAGGTTGACCTGCGCGATCCCGGCCAGGCCGTAGCGGGCGTGGGCGTCGAGCAGCAGCCCGATCTCCACGCCGTAGCCGGGCGCGAACGGCACCGACTCCAGGAACGCGCGCGTGCCCGCGTACTCGCCGCCCAGCGGCTGCACCACCCCGGCCAGCTCCGGGCGCAGCGCGTTGAGCAGCGGGCGGGCGGCCAGCTCGGTCACCCGCCCGCCGCCGGCGTCCGACCCGCCCAGCGGGCGCCGGTAGAAGCCCTTGACCAGGTGCACGTCCCGGGTCAGCAGCGGGCCCAGCAGCGCGGGCACGAACCCCGGGTCCGGGTCCACCAGGTCCGAGTCCAGGAACACCACCAGGTCGCCCGAGGTGGCCGCGAGCGAGCGCCACAGCACCTCGCCCTTGCCCGGCCGCGGCGGCAGGTCCGGCAGCACGTCCGAGCGGCGCACCACCCGCGCGCCGGCCGCGGCGGCCCGCGCGACCGTGCCGTCGGTCGACCCGGAGTCCACCACGACCAGCTCGTCCACCAGCGAACCCACCAGCGGGCGCACCGCGGCCACCACGCCGCCGACGGTCGCCTCCTCGTCCAGCGCGGGCAGCACCACGCTCACCGCGCGACCGCCCTTGAGGGCCACCAGCTCCGGCACCGACCACGGCGGGCGCTGCCAGGTGTTGGCCGCGAACCAGTCGAGCATCAGGCCAGCGCCCTCAGCACCCGCACGGGCGGGCGCGTGCCCGCGATGCTCGCCACCATCTCCAGCACCCGCCGCGTCTGCCGCACCTGGTGCGCCCGGAACACCTTCGCGCCCGTCCACGCCGCCACCGACGTCGCCGCGAGCGTGCCGTCCACCCGGTCGCCCACCTCCGCGCCCAGCGTCTCGCCCACGAAGTCCTTGTTGGACAGCGCCATCAGCACCGGCCAGCCCGTGGCCACCAGCTCGTCCAGCCGCCGCAGCAGCTCCAGCCCGTGCCAGGTGTTCTTGCCGAAGTCGTGCGTCGGGTCGATCAGCACGCCCTCCCTCGGCACGCCCAGCGCCACCACCCGCTCGGCGCGCTCCACCAGCTCGCCCGCCACGGCCGCCACCACGTCCCGGTAGCGCACCCGGTGCGGGTCGGTGCGCGGCGCCAGGCCGCCGGTGTGCGAGCAGACGATGCCGACGCCGAACTCGGCCGCCACCTCCGCCAGCCGCGGGTCCGCGCCCGCCCACGTGTCGTTGAGCAGGTCCGCGCCCGCCTCGCACACCGCGCGGCCCACCTCGTGCCGCCACGTGTCGACGCTGATCACCAGGTCCGGGTGCCGCTCGCGGACCGCCGCGACGAACGGCACCACCCGCCGCGCCTCCTCGGCCGCGTCCACCACCTCGCCCTTGGACCCGGCCCGGACCCCGCCGATGTCGACGACGTCCGCGCCCTCGGCGACCGCCCGGTCCACCGCGGCCATGGCGGCGGTGTCGGTGAACGTCGCGCCCCGGTCGTAGAACGAGTCGCGCGTCCGGTTGACGATCGCCATCACCAGCGCGCGGTCGTGCGCGACCTCCCGGGCACCGAACCGCAGCATGACCGCATCGTGCCACGCCCCGCTCGCGGGTGATCCGCGCCACACCCCCGTGCTACTCGCCGGTACCCCTGGGGTTTACTCACCGGTAACACCCTGCGTGATCCCGGTCACGGTCAAGGAGGACCTCGTGCGCCGATCACTCCCCCTGCTCCTCGCCGCCCTGCTCGCGCTGCTCCTGGCGCCGCCCGCGCAGGCCGCGCCCGGCTTCCGGGCCTCCTACGAGACGATCCCCGGCGCGGGCGGCACCCCGCTCAAGGCGGTCGTGGTCGAGCCCACCGGGCGCGGCGGCGGGCCGTTCCCGATGGTCGTGCTGCCGTCCAGCTGGGGCCTGCCCAACCTCGAGTACGTGGGCGCCGCCGCGAAGCTCGCCCACGAGTCCGGCTACGTGGTGATCAGCTACACCAGCCGCGGCTTCCACGACTCCGGCGGCGAGATCGACGTGGCCGGCGCGGACACCGTCGCCGACGTCAGCCGGGTCATCGACTGGGGCGTCGCCGAGGCGGCCGGCGACCCCGCGCGCGTCGGCGTCGGCGGCATCTCCTACGGCGCGGGCCAGGCGCTGCTCGCCGCCGCGGCCGACCCCCGCGTCAAGGCGGTCGCCGCGCTGAGCACGTGGACCGACCTGGCCCGCTCCCTCTACCCCAACGAGACCGTCAGCGCGCAGGGCGTGGAGCTGCTGCTGGCCGCCGGGCACCTCACCGGCCGACCCGGCCCGGTGCTGCGCGAGGCCGAGGCCGCCTACCGGCAGGGCCGGTTCGCCGACGTGCTGCCCATCTCGCCGCCCCGCTCCCCCGCCACCAAGGTGTCGTCCATCAAGGCCGCGGTCCTGATCGGCAACGCCTGGAACGACGGCCTGTTCCCGCCGAGCCAGGTCACCGACTTCTTCACCGCCCTCACCGGCCCCAAGCGGCTCATGCTCTCCCCCGGCGACCACGCCACCGCCGAGCTGTTCGGCGCGGCCGGCCTGCCCAACGAGATCTGGGAGTCGGTCGGCCGCTGGTTCGACCACCACCTCAAGGGCGCGGCCAACGGCATCGACCGCGAGCAGCCCGTGCAGCTCAAGCCCAACAACGGCGGCGGCTGGCGCTCCTACCCCACGTGGGCGGCGGCCACCGCGCGCACCGAGGTGGCGCCGCTGGCCCCCGACCGCATCGGCGCGGTCCGGCCCACCCTCGCCGACAGCGGCGCCGTCCTGCTGACCGGCGCCCTCCAGGGCTTCTTCAAGATCCCCGTCGGCGTGTCGGTCCCCCTGGTCGACCGCGGCGCGGCGGCCGTGTGGCACACCCCCGTGAGGTGGCGGCCGGTCACCGTCAGCGGCACGCCCCGCGCCCGCCTCACCGTCACCCCGAGCGCGCCCGCCACCACCCTCTACGCCTACCTGTACGAGGTGAACCCGCTGGGCCTGGGCGCGCTGGTCACGCACAAACCCGTCACGCTGGCCGGCACCGGGACCCGCGTCGTGGACCTCGCCCTGGAACCGGTGGTGTGGCAGGTCGGCGCGGGCAACCGGCTCGTGCTGGTGGTCGACGCCGTGGACGCCCGGTACGGCGGGGCCGGCGCGGCGGGCTCGTCGGTGGCCTTCGGCGAGGGCTCCTCGCTGGAGGTGCCGCTCGGCTGACAGCGGCCGGCAGGTACACCTGCCAGGATCGCCCGCATGGAAGCGAAGTTCACGACCGCCGGCGACGCACCGCCGGCGCACCGGCCGACCACCCCGGGCGTCGAGCGGGAGGACGTCCGGGGTGGCTGACCGCGAGCAGGTGATCGCCTACCGCGTCGCCGCCCACCAGTTCGACCGGTCCACCACCGACCCCGCCCGGCTGCGCGTGCTCGACCTGGGGTTGCAGGACTCGGAGCGCTCGGCCGTGCCCGCCCTGGCGGCCCGGCTGGACACCGTGCCGCCGCTCGGCGGCGCCTTCACGCTCACCTGGAGCGTGCGGGGCGCGCCCCACTGGCACCGCGCGGAGGACGTCCCGGCGCTGGCCGCCCGGCTGTGGCCGCTGTCCGACGCCGACGCCGTGACCCGGATGAACCGGCCACCGGTCACCGAGGGCCTGCGGGTCCTGCGCGAGGTCGCCTCCGCGCTGCGGGACGTGGTGACCGGGCCGATGCCCAAGGGCGAGGCGTCGGCCCGGCTCACGCCGCTCGTGCCGCCCGAGGTCACCGGCTGGTGCCGGGGCTGCGACGCCACGCACGTGCACGACCCGGTGTTCCGGCTCGCCGTGCTGCCCGCCGGCCTCCGGTTCGACCCGGACGAGCGCGGCGTGGTGTTCGTGCCGCTGGAGGACCGCCGCGACGTGCCGGCGCGCGCCGAGGGCTTCGGCGACCTGGTCGCCGACTACCTGCGGCTGCACGGCCCCGCCGGGTACGCGGAGGTCGCCCACTACTTCGGCGCGCCCGTCCGCGACGTCAAGGACGCCTGGCCGGACGACCTGGTGGCCGTGTCGAAGAAGGCGTGGCTGCCCGCCGACCGGGTCGAGGCGTTCGAGAACCCGCCCGAGCCCGAGGTGGTGCGGCTGCTGCCGCCGCTGGACCCCTACCTCAACGCCCGCGACCGCGACCTGCTCGTGCCCGACAAGGAGCACCAGAAGCAGGTGTGGCGCGTCCTGGGCCGGCGGGGGGCGCTGCTCGTGGACGGCGAGGTCCTCGGCACCTGGCAGGCCAGGGCGAACGGGTCGCGGCTGGACGTGAAGGCGTCGCCGTTCGTCTCCCTGGACGTCGACATGTTCGCCGAGGAGGCCGACCGCCTGGCCCGAGCCAAGGGCCTGGCGGAGGCCAGGATCACCT
>NZ_JBHWIE010000001.1:124277-177678 GCF_042732085.1 Actinosynnema sp. NPDC059797 | reverse complement strand
CGAATGGACACGGGCCGCAATCGTCACCGTGACATAAGGGCCTGGGGTGATCCCTAGTCGCTTGATCGTGCCCGATTTGCCGCTTCCGGCGACATGAGCGAGATGATCCGCTCCAGGTCGTCCACGGAGCCGAACTCGACCACGATCCGGCCCTTCCGCTGCCCCAGTTCGACCTTCACGCGCGTGTCGAAGTTGTCCGACAACCGCTCGGCCAACTCCTGGAGGCCCGGCGCCTGCATCGGCTTGCGCCGCGCCTGCTTCGCCTTGGCCGGCTCGGCGCCCTTGGCCAGGGTCACCGCCTCCTCGGTCGCGCGGACCGACATGCCCTCCGCGACGATCCGGGTCGCCAGCTCCTCCTGCACGCCCGGGTCGTCCAGGCCGAGCAGCGCGCGGGCGTGCCCGGCGGACAGCACGCCCGCCGCCACCCGCCGCTGCACGGGGAGGGGGAGCTTGAGCAGCCGGATGGTGTTGGTGACCACCGGGCGGCTGCGGCCGATGCGGTCGGCCAGCTCCTCGTGCGTGACGCCGAACTCCTGCAGGAGCTGCTGGTAGGCCGCCGCCTCTTCGAGGGGGTTCAGCTGGACGCGGTGGATGTTCTCCAGCAGCGCGTCGCGCAGCATCACGTCGTCGGCCGTCTGCCGGACGATCGCCGGGATCGTCTTCAGCCCCGCGAGCTGCGTCGCCCGCCACCGCCGCTCGCCCATGACGAGCTCGTAGGTGTCCGGCCCGGTGGACCGCACCACGATCGGCTGCATGAGCCCGAACTCGCGGATGGAGTGCTCCAGCTCGCGCAGCGCCTCGTCGTCGAAGACCTGCCGCGGCTGCTTCGGGTTCGTGCGGATCGCGGTGACCGGCAGCTCCTGGTACACCGCCCCGGCCACCTCCCCGCTGGGCGCCGCGGGCTTGGCGGGCCAGGTGGTGTCGAGCACAGGGGTGGCCCCGCCGTTGGACGCCGACCGGGCCGGCGCCGGTGTGCCGGGCGGGGGACCGCTCGGGATCAGGGCCGCGAGACCTCGACCGAGGCCACCCTTGCGCTGTTCCGTCATGCCGACCTCATCTCCGCGCCGTACTCGGCGATCTCCCGTGCCGCGTCGAGGTAGCTCATCGCGCCCCGCGAACCGGGGTCGTAGGTGAGCACCGTCTGGCCGAACCCCGGCGCCTCGGACACCTTCACGCTGCGCGGGATGACCGTCTTGAGGACCGTGTCGCCGAAGTGGCCGCGCACCTCGCTGGTCACCTGGTCGGCCAGCTTCGTGCGGCCGTCGTACATGGTGAGCAGGATGGTGGACACGTTCAGCGTCGGGTTCAGGTGCGCCTGGACCAGCTCGATGTTGCGCAGCAGCTGCCCCAGGCCCTCCAGCGCGTAGTACTCGCACTGGATCGGGATCAGCACCTCCTGCGCCGCGACCATCGCGTTGACGGTCAGCAGGCCGAGCGACGGCGGGCAGTCGATGAACACGTAGTCCGGCTTGATCGGGTCCAGCGCCTCGGGGCTCAGCGCCTCCTTCAGGCGGGACTCGCGGGCCACCATCGACACCAGCTCGATCTCCGCGCCGGCGAGGTCGATCGTGGCCGGCACGCAGAAGAGGTTGGGGGACTGGTTGCTGACCTGGGCCGCCTCGGCGACGGACATCTCGCCGATGAGCACCTCGTAGACCGAGGGCGTGCCGGAGCGGTGTTCGATCGCCAGCGCGGTGCTCGCGTTGCCCTGCGGGTCGAGGTCGATGACGAGGACCTTGAGCCCGTGGATGGCGAGCGCGGCGGCCAGGTTCACCGTGCTGGTGGTCTTGCCCACGCCGCCCTTCTGGTTGGCGACGGTGAAGACGCGGCGACGCGCTGGGCGGGGGAGTTGGAGCGAGTCGGGGTGGAGGACGCGAGTCGCGCGTGCCGCTTCTTCCGCGATGGGAGTCCACACGGTGCTGTCTCCTGCCGGGTCCACGTTGTTTACCGGGTTCACGTTGCTCGCAGAGCGGAGCACTTCGCCTGCCCCCACCGTGCCGCCCGACTCGGTTTCACGTGGAACACCAGCCGCTCGGAACACCGGTTGCAGGGGGTCGGGGTACACGTTCACCGATCCTTCCTTCTGCGACGCGAGCCGTCACGGCCGCTCGCCTGGTCGTCGCGCTCCACGAGTACGACTGTCGTCGGCAGTTCGAGTACGTCGCCGCCGCAGGTGATGACGCGGGGGCGGACGCCTCCGGCCCTGCGCACCGCCTCGGCGTCGCGGGTCAGCTCCTCCTCGGCGCTCTCGCCCTTGAGAGCCACCAGGCGGCCGCCCGGCCGCAGCAGCGGCAGGCACCACCCGGCGAGCCGGTCGAGCGGGGCCACCGCGCGGGCCGTCACGACATCGCTGCCGGACAGCCGGTCGCGCACCGGCTTCTCCTCGGCCCGCCCCCGGAGCACGGTGACGTCCAGCCCGAGCGCCCCGACGCACTCGGTCAGCCACGCCACCCGGCGGGCCATCGGCTCCAGGAGGGTGAGGTCGAGGTCCGGCCGCGCGATCGCCAGGGGGAGGCCCGGCAGTCCCGCGCCCGAGCCCACGTCCACGACGCGGCTCCCCTGGGGGAGCAGCTCCGCGATGACGGCCGAGTTGAGGAGGTGGCGCTCCCAGAGGCGGTCGACCTCGCGAGGACCGATCAAGCCGCGCTCGACGCCGTGCTCGGTGAGCAGGTCCGCGAAAGCGGCGGCCTTCTCGTAGTGGTCACCGAACACCCGCTTCGCGCGGTCTTCCACCTCTTCGGCCATGACTCCGTCCGGGGCGTTTCACGTGAAACCGCACGCGCCTTCGGTGCGGTTGATGGGGGTCGGCATCTCGTCAGCGGGCGGCGCGCCCCGCGAGATGTGCCGGTGCCCACTATGACGGATCAACCCGGCGACACGCCAAACCGCCACGGCGAGTCCGCCGCGTTTCACGTGAAACCCGTCCTCGGCCGCCCTGTTCCACGTGAAACCGATGGCGCGTTTCACGTGGAACTGGCGATCCGCCCGTCGGCGGGTGACGACCGCAGGAGGGCGAGGGCGTAGTGGACGGACTCGACCGGATCCAGGCCGGGCACCTCGTCGAGCGGGAACCACGCCGCCTGGTCGGTCGAGCCGCCCACCTCGTAGGTCAGCTCGCCACCGACCACGTGCGCCTCGTACATGATCCGGATGCGGTGGTAGTCGTACTCGACGTCCTCGACCGCCAGCGGGCCGTGGATGTTCTGGATGCCCAGCAGCCGGTCCACCTCCGCGTGGTAGCCGGTCTCCTCGAAGACCTCCCGGATCACCGCGTCGTACGGGTCCTCACCGTGGTCGAGCCCGCCGCCGGGCAGGATCCACCGGGGACCGTTCGGACCGAGCCAGCGGGACAGCAGCATGCGGTCGTCCTCGATGATCACGGCGTAGGCGGCGACGCGGAGCCGGCGGATGATCTCGCTCATGCCGCGACCGTTTCACGTGAAACGCGCCGAGGGGAAGGGGTGTGCGATGTACGCGATCCGACCGGGGGTGCTGAGCACGATGGGGCACCCGCACGACCCAGGGCATCTCCACCGCCTGGCCGCCGCCGGGGTGGAGGTGATCGTCTGCGCGCTGACGCCGGACGAGCCGGCGGACCTGGACCTGGTCGACGCGGAGGAGGAGGCGCGTGACGCCGGCATGGCGTTCCACCGGGTGCCGATCCCGGACTTCGGCGTGCCCGGGGCGGAACCGGAACTGGACGAGGTGCTGGCCGCCATGCGGGCCGGGCGGCACGTGCTCGTGCACTGCCGGGGAGGGATCGGGCGGTCGTCGTTGTTGGCCGGCGCGCTGCTCGTGCTGGACGGCGCATCGCCGGAGGCGGCGTGGCAGGCGATCGCGCGGGCGTGCGGGCGGGACGTGCCGGAGACGGACGAGCAGCGGGCGTGGCTGAGCACGTTCGCCGCGCGGCGGTTCTGGGACGAGCAGGCGGCGGCGTTCGACGAGGAACCGGACCACGGCCTGCGCTCACCGACCGTGCGCCGGGCGTGGTCGGACCTGCTCCTGCCACTGCTGCCACCCGCGCCCGCGTCGGTGGCCGACCTCGGCTGCGGCACCGGCAGCCTGTCGGCCCTCGTCGCCGGGGCGGGGTACGAGGTGCGCGGGCTGGACCTGTCCGAGCGGATGGTCGAGGCGGCACGGGCGAAGGCGCCCGGCGTCGAGTTCCGCCAAGGGGACGCGTCGGCGCCGCCGTGGCCGCCGGGGACGTTCGACGTGGTGCTGGCGCGGCACGTGCTGTGGGCGCTGCCCGACCCGGCCGCCGCGCTGGAGCGGTGGCGGGCGCTGCTGAAGCCGGGCGGGCGGCTGCTGCTCGTCGAGGGCCGCTGGTCGACGGGCGCCGGGCTGACGGCGGACGAGTGCCTGGCGCTGGTGGGGGAGCGGCAGGCGGGGGAGCAGGGGAGGGCGGAGCGGGAGGTCGAGGTGCGGCGGTTGGTCGACCCGGCGCTGTGGGGCCGTGAGGTGACGGACGAGCGCTACCTGGTGGTCGCGCGCTGACGGCACCGGCGTCGCGGCAGCCACAGGAGCACCACCGACCGGACGGCAAAAACCACTCCTCCAGGTGAACTCCCACCGCCGCTCACCTGACCGCCGCCATCCGCCGCCCGCCCGGCCTGCCGCCTCCCGTGGCTGCCCGCCGGCTGCCCCGTCGCCGCCGCCCGGCCTGCGCGGCCACCGCCCCGCTTGCCGCGTCTGCCCGGCCCCCGGTCGCCTGTCCTCGCTCTGCCGGCCACCGCCCAGCCCGCCGTCACCCAGCCGGCCATCACCCCGCCGGCCATCACCCCGCCCACCGCCGGCCCCGAACGCCCGAAGGCCCCGGTTCCCAACCGGGAACCGGGGCCTTCCGGACCTCTGGCGCGTGAGCCCGCTCAGGACTTGAGCAGCACCACCACGCGGCGCTGCGGCTCCTCGCCCTCGCTCTCGCTGTGCACGCCCGCCACCGCGGCGACGGCGTCGTGGACGACCTTGCGCTCGAACGGCGTCATCGGCTGCAACCGCACCTTCTCACCGGTCGCCGCCACCTTCTCGGCCGTGGTGCGGCCCAGCTCGGCCAGCTCGGCCCGACGACCCGCGCGCCACCCGGCGATGTCCAGCATGAGCCGGCTGCGCACGCCCGTCTCCTGCTGCACGGCGAGCCGGGTCAGCTCCTGCAGCGACTCCAGCACGGTGCCGCGCGGGCCGACCAGCTTCTCCAGGTCGTCACCGCCGTCGATGCTGACGATCGCCCGACCGGCCTCGACGTCGAGGTCGATGTCGCCGTCGTAGTCGAGCAGGTCGAGCAGGCGCTCGAGGTAGTCCCCCGCGATGTCGCCCTCCTGGACGAGCAGGTCCTCCGAGTTCCCCGACCGACCCGCCGGTGCTTGCCCGGCTTCCGGCGCGTCCACGTCGGCCGCCTGCAACGTCTCCGACACGATGTCTCCTCTCCAGGGTCAACGACGCTTCTTGTTGCCCTGCTTCTTGCCCGCGGATCGGCCTGGGCTCAGGCCGGGAACTTCGGTGGACGGCTTGACGGCCCCGGTGGACCCGTTCGGCGCGTCCTGCTGGGTCGGCGGCTCGACGGCGGCCTGCTCGTCCGGCTTCTGCTTGGCGCCGGGCTGCGGCTTCGCGCCGGGCTGGGGCTTGGCGCCCGGCTTCGGCTTCTGCCCCGGCTTGGGGGCGAGCGCCTGGCGCTGCGCGGTCGCCGCGACCTTCTTGGCCTCTTCCTCGCGGTCGATGCGGTGGTACACCAGGTACTGCTGGCCCAGCGTCCACGCGTTGTTGCTCAGCCAGTACAGCAGGATCGCGACGGGGAAGAACAGACCACCGACGAGGACGCCCAGCGGGAAGATGTAGAGCGTCAGCTTGTTCATGATGGCGGTCTGCGGGTTGTCCGCGGCGGCCTGCGTCTGCCGCCGCACCGAGTGCCGCGCGGTGAAGTGCGTGGCGATCGACGCGATGATCATCAGCGGGATCGAGACCAGCAGCACCGCGTTGCGGTCGGTCGCGAACTTCGCCAGCTCCTCGGTGGGCATGGTGATGAACGTCGACAGGTTGGCGCCGAACAGCTTGGCCTCGACGAAGGACTTCACGCCGTCCGCGTCGAAGAAGTAGACCTCGCCCCAGCCGGGCCGGAACGAGCGCAGCACGTGGAACAGGCCGATGAACACCGGGATCTGCACCAGCATCGGCAGGCAGCCGCCCAGCGGGTTCACGCCGTGCTCGGCCTGGAGCTTCTGCATCTCCTGGGCCTGGCGCTGGCGGTCGTTCCCGTACTTCTTCTTGATCTTCTGGAGCTCGGGGGCGAACTCCTGCATCTTCCGCATCGACCGCACCTGGCCGACGAACGGCTTGAACAGCAGGGCGCGCAGGGTGAAGACCAGGAACACCACGGCCAGCGCCCACGCGAACCCGCTCGACTCGCCGAAGATGTGGCCGAACACCCAGTGCCAACACCACAGGATGAAGGACACCGGGTAGTAGATGAAGTTGAGCACTAGCTACTCCTCGGCAGGAAGGTCGGGGACCGCGTCCCGTCTGGGCGGAACCGGGTCCAGGCCACCAGGGTGCCAGGGGCCGCAGCGGCCCAGCCGGCGCAGGGTCAGCCAGGAACCGCGCAGCGCGCCGTGGACGGTCAGCGCCTCCACCGCGTACGCGCTGCAGGTGGGGTGGAAGCGGCAGGTCGGGGGCAGCGCGGGCGAGATGATCTTCCGGTAGAAGCGGACCGGGAGCAGCAGGACTCGCGCGGCGGGGCCCGCCTGGGAGGTCGTCATCGCAGCACCTTGCGCAGCGCCGCGTCGAGGTCGCGGCCGAGCTCGGCGCTGTCCGCGTCGGCCGACGGTGCCAACGCTCGGACCACCAGCGAAGTTCCGGGCGGGAGGAGGTTCAACCGATCGCGCACCACGTGGCGCAAACGGCGGCTCACCCGGTGTCGCACCACGGAGTTGCCCACGGCCTTGCTCACGACGAAGCCCACCTTGGAGGGTTCCAAGGTGGGCTGCGCCGACGTGCTCGTGCCCGCCGGGACCTGGGCGGGTGTCAGGACGTGCACCACCAGCCGGGGCCTGCCGGCCCGGCGGCCCCGGCGGACCACCAGGCCGAAGTCCTGGCTGCGGGTCAGCCGGTTGGCCGCGGGCAGCACGGCTCTGCGGCGATCAGGCGGACAGCTGCTTGCGGCCCTTGCTGCGGCGCGCGGCCAGGATGGCGCGACCGGCACGGGTGCGCATGCGCAGCCGGAAGCCGTGGGTCTTGGCACGGCGGCGGTTGTTGGGCTGGAAGGTGCGCTTACCCTTGCTCACGGTCGGACTCCCGGTGCTTAACTGCCAAGCAGGTCTGTGGTCGTCCCCTGCCTATCTTCAAGGCGCGCGAAGCAGCGCTCCGCGCGAGCGGGAGACGAGTACGAGGGTACGCAGCCCCGGGGGCGGGCTCCAAATCGGGGTCGCACCCGGGTGCGCCGCGCCACGGCAACGGGTGCCGGCCGAGCGGTGCGCGGGCGGTGGACCGGGGCCGAACCGGCGCTGAACGAGCACGTAAAACACTTGCGGCGCAGTACGTCTTGTGGCAGGGGCCGCACCCTTGTTAGCGTGCTGCCTTCGCTGGGAGGTGCGGGCCGGCGCGAAGGCCACCGCACACCACAAGGTGCTCGGAAAGCAACGGGGGGAGCCGCTGCGCTCCGACGCGCGTTCGTGCACAGTTGTGGATAACTCTGTGGATGCCTCTATTCTCCGTGTCCACGTCGTGGAAGTCCCCGGGGACTGACCGCGGGGGTAGTCACCGAGGGGAGGGGAGCGCGGAGGTGTCCGACCACCAGACCGATCTGGGTCTCGTGTGGGAGCAGGTCGTGCAGGAGTTGGCCGCCAGCACGCTGTCCCCGCAGCAACGCGCCTGGATGCGCGTGACAAGACCGATCGGGCTGCTCGACGGCACCGCGCTGCTGGCCGCGCCGAGCGACTTCGCCAAGGAGGCGATCGAGCGCGCGCTGCGCGAACCCATCACCGCCGCCCTGTCCCGCCGCCTCGGCCGGGCCGTGTCGCTGGCGGTGAAGGTGGACTCGCCGGACCCCGTGACCGCGCCGATCCCCGTGCACACCCCGACCCGCGTGCCCGGCGTCCTGCCGGGCGTCGGCCCGGTGCCCGGCGTGGTGCCGGGTCCGCCCGTGCCCGTGAGCGCCATGCCGGGCGGGGGCATGCCGGGCGGTGCCATGCCCGGGAGCCCCATGCCGGGGAACCCGGTGCCCGTCACCAACGGCGCGCCGCTGGTCGGCGCCGAGGGCGAGGCCGACGGTGAGACCGAGGGCGAGGGCGAGGAGGTCGACGAGCAGGCCGAGGCCCTGGCCGCCGTCACCGAGATCTGGCCCACGTTCGGCGGCGGTCAGCCGTCCGCGCCGAGCGGCACCCCGTACACCAGGCCCGCCAACCCGGTGGCCTCGCAGACCAGGCTGAACGAGAAGTACAACTTCGACACCTTCGTCATCGGCGCGTCCAACCGCTTCGCCCACGCGGCGGCGGTGGCCGTGGCCGAGGCGCCCGCCCGCGCGTACAACCCGCTGTTCATCTGGGGCGAGTCCGGGCTGGGCAAGACGCACCTGCTGCACGCCGTCGGGCACTACGCGCAGCGGCTGTTCCCCGGCATGCGCGTGCGGTACGTGTCGACGGAGGAGTTCACCAACGACTTCATCAACTCCCTGCGCGACGACCGCAAGGTCGCCTTCCAGCGCCGCTACCGGGACATCGACGTGCTCCTGGTCGACGACATCCAGTTCCTGGAGGGCAAGGAAGGCACGCAGGAGGAGTTCTTCCACACGTTCAACACGCTGCACAACTCCAACAAGCAGATCGTGGTGTCCTCCGACCGGCCGCCGAAGCGGCTGGAGACCCTGGAGGACCGGCTGCGCACCCGGTTCGAGTGGGGCCTGATCACCGACATCCAGCCGCCCGAGCTGGAGACGCGGATCGCGATCCTGCGGAAGAAGGCCGCCCAGGACCGGCTCGCCGCGCCCGCCGAGGTGCTGGAGTTCATCGCGGCGCGGATCGAGCGGAACATCCGGGAGCTGGAGGGCGCGCTGATCCGCGTGACGGCGTTCGCCTCCCTCAACCGGCAGCCGGTGGACGTGCAGCTGGCCGAGATAGTGCTCCGCGACCTGATCCCGGACTCGCACGCGCCGGAGATCACCGCGCCGACGATCATGGCGGTCACCGCCGAGTTCTTCAGCGTGTCGATCGACGACCTGTGCGGGCCGGGCAAGACCAAGGTGCTGGCGCAGGCGCGGCAGATCTCCATGTACCTGTGCCGCGAGCTGACGGACCTGTCGCTGCCGAAGATCGGCCAGACGTTCGGCGGGCGCGACCACACGACGGTCATGCACGCCGACAAGAAGATCCGCAAGGAGATGGCCGAGCGGCGGCGCGTGTACGAGCAGGTGCAGGAGCTGACCTCGCGCATCAAGCAGCGGGCGCGCCACACCCCCTGACCGGGGTCCCGCTCCCGACCCCCGACCCAGCGCCCCCTGGCGCAGCGCCTCCCGAGCCCGCCGGCAACGGCGGGCTCTTCGCTTGCCGGGCACCTCCTCGCCCGGCCCACCCCGGCCCGGCCCACCCCGGCCCGGCCGCCTCGGCCCAACCCAACCTCGCCCGGCCCGACCTACCCTCGTGCGGCCCCTCCCGGCCCGCCTCGGCCTGACCCCGGCCCTCTCGTCCGGCACGCCGCCCCCGGCCCCCTCCGCTGAAACCCCCGCGCCCGCCGGCCGGCACCGCGCTTCGCAGGGGTCCCCGCCCCCAGGGGGTCCCCTGGAATCAAGCCAACCACGCACCACCGACATTTCCCGGCGGGGAAGAGCCGGTCCCCCTCGCACCCCGCCCTCGCACCCCGCCCTCGCACCCACCCGTGCCGTCACTCGCACCCGTGCTCTCGCCCGACCCCACCCGCGCCCTCGCTCGCACCCGCACCCCCGCCCGAGCGCCGCCCGACCCTCCGCTCACACCTGGGTGCCGCCCGCCGCACCCGGGTGCCGCCCGCCGCACCTGGGGAACCGCCGCCCCGCACCCGGGGGCGCGCCGACCCGGCCGCCGGCGCGCCGTCCACACCCGGGTGCGGGCGCCGCGAACCCCTCCCGGCCCCCTCCGCACCCGGGTGCCCCGGCCGTTCGAGGGCCGTCCGGCGACAACCACCCGATCGGGACGGACGTGCCCGTTCGCCAAGGTCCTCAAGCCCGTCCGCCCAGGTCGGCACCCGGGGCCGCGGCGGCGAACAGCGGGTGAACCAGCGGGTTCGAGTTGTCCACAGGCCTGGTCACCTGCCCCGCGGGGGGAGATCCGCGCCACGATCACCCTGTGCAGCACCCGGGGAGAACTCGGCCCACACCCGGGGATTAACCCGGGGACAACTCGGCCTCCCTGTGGACCGAACGGAGCACGCCGGTAGTTCTCCCCAGGTGCGCCGACTTGTCCCCGGGTGACGACCCGTGTTCGTCCACACCTCCAAGTGGGCGACGAGCAGCGAGAACGGACGTTGTCCACACAATCCACAGCCCTTACTGCTGTTGCGGTTGTCTTCCCTTGAAGAAGTGAACAAACCAAAAACAGGCCCCGGGGACACCGGCTCCGCCCCGGGGCGGACCCGAGGTGACGAACCGCGCCCCGACGCTCTACGGTGGGACCTCCGCACCGAGGGTCGGAGACCGGTTCGGCACCGACCCGCGAGGGACGCGGCTCCCCAACCCCACCGCAACACGTGCTGTTGCCGCTCATGCCGACCTGAGGAAGGACCCCCTCATGAAGATCCGCGTCGAGCGCGACGGGCTGGCCGACGCCGTCGCCTGGGTCGCCCGCAGCCTGCCGTCGCGGCCGCCGGTGCCTGTGCTCGGTGGCGTGCTGCTCGACGCCGGGGCGGAGGACGGCTCGGGGGACGCGCTGACCGTCTCCGGGTTCGACTACGAGGTGTCCGCTCAGTGCGGTGTCCCGGCGACCATCGCGGACGGCGGCAGGGCGCTCGTGTCCGGTCGGCTCCTGGCCGACATCACCAAGGCGCTGCCGAACCACCCGGTGGAGATCGCGGTGGACGGCGCGCGGATGACGATCTCGTGCGGCAGCGCCCGGTTCTCCCTGCCGACCATGCCGGTCGAGGACTACCCGCAGCTGCCGACCATGCCCCAGCTCGCGGGCGAGCTGCCGGGCGAGGTGTTCGGCGAGGCCGTCTCCCAGGTCGCGGTCGCGGCGGGCAAGGACGACACGCTGCCGATGCTGACCGGCGTCCGCCTGGAGATCGGCGAGGGCAAGCTGACGCTGGTCGCGACCGACCGCTTCCGGCTGGCCATGCGCGAGTTCCCCTGGGAGCCGAACGAGTCGCTGGGCGAGGTCGCCGTCCTGGTCCCGGCCAAGACGCTCAACGACGCCGCGAAGACGCTGGGCGCGTCCGGCGCGAAGGTCGAGCTGTCGCTGGGCAACGACGGGCTGCTGGGCCTGTCCGGCGCCAACCGCCGCACGACCACGCGCCTGCTCGACGCCGACTTCCCCAAGTACCGCCAGCTGCTGCCCACCGAGCACTCGGCCGCCGCCGTCATCGAGGTCGACGCCCTGGTGCAGGCGATCAAGCGCGTGTCGCTGGTCGCCGAGCGCGGCACGCAGGTCCGGCTGGAGTTCGTGGACGCGGGCCTGCGCCTGTCCGCGGGTGGCGACGACGAGGGCAGCGCCGAGGAGGAGCTGCCGGTCGAGTACACCGGCGACGCGGTGACCATCGCGTTCAACCCCTCGTACCTGCTGGAGGGGCTCCAGGCGGTGCGCACGCCGCGGGCGCACTTGTCCTTCACCACACCCAGCCGGCCCGCGCTCCTCAAGCCGGTGGACGAAGATGGGAACGTGGCGCCCGGCTACCTCTACCTGCTGATGCCCGTGCGCCTGCCCGGCTGATCACCAAACAGACGTAGGGGAGACAACGACCGTGCAGCTCGGACTCGTGGGCCTCGGCAAGATGGGCTTCAACATGCGCGAGCGGATCCGCCGCGCCGGGCACGAGGTGGTCGGCTACGACCGCAACCCCGAAGTCACCGACGCCGACTCGCTCGCCGACATGGTCGGCAGGCTCAGCGCGCCGCGCGTGGTGTGGGTCATGGTGCCCGCCGGCGACATCACCCGGCAGACCATCGCCGACCTGGGCGACCTGCTGGAGCCCGGTGACCTCGTGATCGACGGCGGCAACTCGCGGTTCACCGACGACAAGCACAACGCCGAGGCGCTGGGCGCCAAGGGCGTCGGCTACCTGGACTGCGGCGTGTCCGGTGGCGTGTGGGGCCTGGAGAACGGCTACGGCCTGATGGTCGGCGGCGAGCCCGAGCACGTGGAGCGGGCCATGCCGATCTTCGACGCGCTGCGCCCGGAGGGGCCGCGCGAGCAGGGCTTCGCGCACGCGGGCCCGGTCGGCGCGGGCCACTTCGCGAAGATGGTGCACAACGGCATCGAGTACGGCCTGATGCAGGCGTACGCGGAGGGCTTCGAGCTGCTGGAGGCCTCCGAGCTGGTGCAGGACGTGCCGGCCACGATCAAGGCGTGGCAGCGCGGCACGGTCGTCCGCTCCTGGCTGCTGGACCTGCTGGTCCGCGCGCTGGAGTCGGACCCCGAGCTGGACGACCTGCGCGGGCACGTCGAGGACTCCGGCGAGGGCCGGTGGACCGTGGAGGAGGCGATCAACCACGCGGTGCCCGCGCCGGTGATCTCCGCCGCGCTGTTCGCCCGGTTCGCGTCGCGCCAGGAGGACTCGCCCGCGATGCGGGCCGTGGCGGCGCTGCGCAACCAGTTCGGCGGGCACGCCGTGCAGGTCGCCGGTCCCTCCTCCGGTTCCGGCTCCACCCAGAGCTGACCGTTGTACGTCCGGCACCTGCAGGTCACCGACTTCAGGTCGTGGGAGCACGCGGACCTGGCGTTCGAACCCGGGGTGAGCGTGCTGGTCGGGCGCAACGGCCAGGGCAAGACCAACCTGGTCGAGGCGCTCGGCTACGTGGCCACCCTGGGTTCGCACCGGGTGGCCACGGACGCGCCGCTGGTCAGGCACGGCGCGTCCCGCGCGGTGGTGCGGGCGGCGGTGGTCAACGAGGGGCGCGAGCTGCTGGTCGAGCTGGAGGTCACGCCGGGTCGGGCCAACCGGGCGCGGATCAACCGCGGTCCGGTGCCCCGCCCGCGCGACGTGCTGGGGATCCTGCGCACGGTGCTGTTCGCGCCGGAGGACCTGGCGCTGGTGCGCGGCGACCCCGGTGAGCGGCGGAGGTTCCTGGACGAGCTGCTCACCACCCGCGCGCCCCGGTACGCCGGTGTGCGCGGCGACTACGAGCGGGTGCTCAAGCAGCGGGGCGCGCTGTTGAAGAGCATGCGCGCGGTGCGCGGCGCGGACGGCACGACGCTGGACGTGTGGGACGGGCACCTGGCGCGGCACGGCGCGGAGCTGCTGGCCGCCCGGCTGGACCTGGTGGCGGACATCGCGCCGCACGTGGCCGCGGCGTACGCGGAGGTGGCGCCGGAGTCGCGGCCCGCGCGGATCGCGTACCGGTCGAGCCTGGGGGAGGCGTTCCCCGGTTCGCACGACCGGGAGGTGCTGGAGGACGCGCTGCTGGCGGAGCTGCACCGGGTGCGGTCGCAGGAGGTGGAGCGGGGCGTGTGCCTGGTCGGGCCGCACCGCGACGACCTGGAGCTGGCGCTCGGCGACCTGCCCGCGAAGGGCTACGCGAGCCACGGCGAGTCGTGGTCGTTCGCGCTGGCGCTGCGGCTGGGCGGGTACGAGCTGCTGCGCGCCGAGGGCGCCGAGCCGGTGCTGGTGCTGGACGACGTGTTCGCCGAGCTGGACCGGGGCCGGCGGCGGCAGCTCGCGAAGGTGGCGGCCGCCGCGGAGCAGGTGCTGATCACCGCCGCGGTCGAGGAGGACGTGCCGGAGGAGCTGGACGGGGTCCGCTTCGCGGTCGGCCACGGGGAGGTGCGTCGTGCCGGATGATGTCACCCGAATGGACGTGAATGGGTACACATCTGGGGACAAACCTGTGGATGGTGTGGATAACTCTGGGGTGGAATCGGACATATCCACAGGCGAGGTCCCTCAAGAGGGTGGCTTGCGGGGGTCCGACCTGGCCCGCGCCGCCCTGGAGGCCGCCCGCGCGTCGGCCAAGGAGCGGGGGGTGCGCGGTGTCCGCAAGGGCACCCGGAACGCCGCCGCCCGCCGTCGCCGCCGCTGGTCGGGCCCCGGCCCGGACGACCGCGACCCGCAGCCGCTGGGCAGGTTGGCGTCCAGGCTCGCCGCCGACCGGGGGTGGGCCGAGCGGCTGGCCGGCGGACAGGTGTTCGGCCGGTGGGCGAAGCTGGTCGGCGAGGACGTCGCCGAGCACGCCCAGCCGGTGGCGTTCCACGACGGCGAGCTGACCGTCCAGGCCGACTCCACGGCGTGGGCCACCCAGTTGCGGCTGCTCCAGCGCGAGCTGCTCAAGCGCATCGCCGCGGGCGTCGGCGACGGCGTGGTCAAGCGGTTGAAGGTGCAGGGCCCGGCGGCACCGAACTGGCGCTTCGGCCCCAGGCACGTGCCCGGCCGCGGGCCACGTGACACCTACGGGTGACCGCCGCCGAGGCCGCAGCGGCGATCCTGTGGCGCGATGAGCGCTCACCAGCCGATTTTCACCCCGCCGGCAGCCGGTCGGTCTCCCGGGCCTCCACTTCGGGCCGTCTGTGAGGAAGCCAGGGGGGTCCTCGACGCGTTTTTGTCGGTCCACCCCGGTAGAATCAAGGGGTAGCGCAAGCACGCGTTCGCCCGGCGACGGTCTCAAGTCGCTTTGAAGTCCTGAGGAGACACCAGGCCCGTGGCAGCCAAGAATGAGTACAGCGCGTCCTCGATCACCGTCCTCGAGGGCTTGGAGGCAGTCCGCAAGCGGCCCGGCATGTACATCGGCTCGACCGGCGAGCGCGGTCTGCACCACCTGATCCAGGAGGTCGTGGACAACTCCGTCGACGAGGCGATGGCCGGCCACGCGACCGTGGTCGACGTGACGCTGCTGGCCGACGGCGGCGTCCGGGTCATCGACGACGGCCGCGGCATCCCGATCGACATGCACCCGGTGGAGAAGCGGCCGACGCTGGAGGTCGTGCTGACCAAGCTGCACGCCGGCGGCAAGTTCGACAGCGACTCCTACGCGGTGTCCGGCGGCCTCCACGGCGTGGGCATCTCGGTGGTGAACGCGCTGTCCACGGCGGTGGACGTCGAGGTCAAGCGCCAGGGTTTCACGTGGAACCAGCGCTTCGAGCGGAGCAAGCCGGCCCACGAGCTGAGCAAGGGCGAGCCGACCTCCGACACCGGCACCTCGATCACGTTCTGGGCGGACCCGGAGATCTTCGAGACCACCGAGTACAACATCGAGACGATCTCCCGCCGCCTCCAGGAGATGGCCTTCCTCAACAAGGGCCTCACGATCATCCTGCGCGACGAGCGGGTGCAGGAGGCCGACGAGGAGGCCGACGCCGAGGGCCACGTGGCCGCCGTGCGCGAGCGCACCTTCCACTACCCGGGCGGCCTGGAGGACTTCGTCCGCCACCTCAACCACACGCGCGAGGCCGTCCACCAGAAGGTCGTCTCGTTCGAGGCGAAGGGCGAGGACCTCGAGGTCGAGGTCGCGATGCAGTGGAACACCGGCTACACGCCGTCGGTCTACACCTTCGCCAACACGATCAACACCCACGAGGGCGGCACCCACGAGGAGGGCTTCCGCGCCGCGCTGACCCGCGTGGTCAACGAGTACGCGCGCGACAAGAAGCTGCTCAAGGAGAAGGACTCCAACCTCACCGGCGACGACATCCGCGAGGGCCTGGCCGCGATCATCTCGGTCAAGCTCAAGGAGCCGCAGTTCGAGGGCCAGACCAAGACCAAGCTGGGCAACAGCGAGGCCAAGTCGTTCGTGCAGAAGTCGACCAACGAGCACCTGGCCGACTGGTTCGAGCGGCACCCCAACGAGGCCAGGACGATCGTCACCAAGGCGGTGTCCTCCGCCCAGGCGCGCATCGCCGCCCGCAAGGCCCGCGAGCTGGTCCGCCGCAAGGGCGCCCTCGACATCGGCGGCCTGCCCGGCAAGCTCAAGGACTGCCGCTCCACCAACCCGGAGGAGTGCGAGCTCTACATCGTGGAGGGCGACTCCGCGGGCGGCTCGGCCAAGGAGGGCCGGGACTCCATGTTCCAGGCGATCCTGCCGATCCGCGGCAAGATCATCAACGTGGAGAAGGCGCGCATCGACCGCGTGCTGAAGAACAACGAGGTCCAGTCGCTGATCACCGCGATGGGCACCGGCATCCACGAGGACTTCGACCTGTCGAAGCTGCGCTACCACAAGATCGTGCTGATGGCCGACGCCGACGTCGACGGCCAGCACATCCGCACCCTGCTGCTCACCCTGCTGTTCCGCTTCATGCGCCCGCTGATCGAGCACGGCCACGTCTACCTGGCGCAGCCGCCGCTCTACAAGATCAAGTGGCAGCGCGCCGAGCCGGAGTACGCCTACTCCGACCGCGAGCGCGACGGCCTGATCGAGCAGGGCCTCGCCGCGGGCAAGAAGATCGGCAAGGACGACAACATCCAGCGCTACAAGGGCCTCGGCGAGATGAACGCCGAGGAGCTGTGGGAGACGACCATGGACCCGGCCAACCGGGTGCTGCTCCAGGTCACGATGGACGACGCCGCGGCGGCCGACGAGCTGTTCAGCGTGCTGATGGGCGAGGACGTCGAAGCCCGCCGGTCGTTCATCACCCGCAACGCCAAGGGCGTGCGGTTCCTCGACGTCTGACCCACCTCCCCGGCTTTCTGAAGGAAGTGCACTGTGAGCGAGACGACGCTGCCCCCTGCCGGTGAGGACCGGACCGAGCCGCGCGACATCCAGCAGGAGATGCAGAACTCGTACATCGATTACGCGATGAGCGTGATCGTCGGCCGAGCCCTGCCCGACGTGCGCGACGGCCTCAAGCCGGTGCACGTGCGCGTGCTGTACTCGATGTTCGACTCGGGCTTCCGCCCGGACCGCAGCTACAACAAGTGCGCCCGCGTCGTCGGCGACGTGATGGGCAACTACCACCCGCACGGCGACTCGGCGATCTACGACGCGCTGGTCCGCCTGGCCCAGCCGTGGGCCCTGCGCTACCCGCTGATCGACGGCCAGGGCAACTTCGGCTCCCAGGGCAACGACCCGGCGGCCGCCATGAGGTACACCGAGTGCCGCCTCACGCCGTTGGCCATGCAGATGCTGGCCGACATCGAGGAAGACACCGTCGACTTCCGCGACAACTACGACGGTCGCATCCAGGAGCCGACGGTCCTGCCGTCACGCGTGCCGAACCTGCTGATCAACGGCAGCTCCGGCATCGCGGTCGGCATGGCGACCAACATCCCGCCGCACAACCTGCGCGAGGTCGCGGACGGCGTGGTGTGGGCGCTGGACAACCCCGACGCCTCCGACGAGGAGACGCTGGAGGCGCTGATCCAGCGGGTCAAGGGCCCCGACTTCCCGACCTACGGCCTGATCCTGGGCACCGCGGGCATCGAGGACGCCTACCGCACCGGTCGCGGCTCGGTGAAGATGCGCGCGGTCGTCGACGTGGACGAGGACGCCAAGGGGCGCACCATCCTGGTCGTCTCCGAGCTGCCCTACCAGGTCAACCCGGACAACCTGGTGGAGAGCATCGCCACGCTCGTCCGCGACGGCAAGCTGACCGGCATCGCCAACATCGCCGACGAGTCGAACCGCCGCGCCGGCATGCGCATCGTGATCACGCTCAAGCGCGACGCGGTGGCCAAGGTGGTGCTGAACAACCTCTACAAGCACACCCAGCTCCAGTACTCGTTCGGCGTGAACATGCTGTCCCTGGTCGACGGCGTGCCGCGCACGCTGCGGCTGGACCAGATGATCCGCCACTACGTGAAGCACCAGATCGAGGTCATCGTCCGGCGCACGCGGTTCCGGCTGCGCAAGGCCGAGGAGCGGGCCCACGTGCTGCGCGGCCTGGTCAAGGCGCTCGACCAGCTCGACGCGGTGATCGCCCTGATCCGCCGGTCGCCCACGCCCGAGGCGGCGCGCACCGGCCTGATGGAGCTGCTGGACGTCGACGAGATCCAGGCCAACGCGATCCTGGAGATGCAGCTCCGCCGCCTGGCGGCCCTGGAGCGGCAGAAGATCATCGACCAGCTGGCCGAGATCGAGGTCGAGATCGCGGACCTCAAGGACATCCTCGAGAAGCCGGAGCGGCAGCGCGCGATCGTGCGCGAAGAGCTGCTGGCGATCGTCGAGAAGCACGGTGACGACCGGCGCACCAAGATCGTGCCGTTCGACGGCGACGTGTCGCTGGAGGACCTGATCGCGGTCGAGGACGTCGTCGTGACGATCACTCGCACGGGTTACGCGAAGCGCACGAAGACCGACCTGTACCGCTCGCAGAAGCGCGGCGGCAAGGGCGTGCAGGGCGCGCAGCTCAAGCAGGACGACATCGTGCAGCACTTCTTCGTGTGCTCCACGCACGACTGGATCCTGTTCTTCACGAACAAGGGCCGGGTGTACCGGGCCAAGGCGTACGAGCTGCCCGAGGCCAACCGCAACGCGCGCGGCCAGCACGTGGCCAACCTCCTGGCGTTCCAGCCGGAGGAGGAGATCGCCCAGGTCATCCAGATCAAGAACTACCAGGTGGCGCCCTACCTGGTGCTGGCGACCAAGAAGGGCCTGGTCAAGAAGTCGAAGCTGTCGGACTTCGACTCGAACCGGTCCGGCGGCCTGATCGGCATCAACCTGCGCGACGACGACGAGCTGGTGGGCGCGGTGCTGTGCTCGGCCGACGACGACCTCCAGCTCATCTCGGCGGACGGCCAGTCGATCCGGTTCCACGCGAGCGACGAGGCGCTGCGGCCGATGGGCCGGGCCACCTCGGGCGTGCTGGGCATGCGCTTCAACACCGGTGACGAGCTGCTTTCGGTGGGCGTCGTCCAAGAGGGTCGGTTTGTTTTGGTGGCCACTGACGGTGGGTACGCCAAGCGCACGCCGATCGAGGACTACCCCGTTCAAGGTCGCGGTGGCAAGGGTGTGCTCACCATCCAGCACGACCGCAGGCGTGGGAGGCTTGTCGGCGCGCTCATCGTCGACGTCGACGACGAGCTGTACGCGATCACCTCTTCGGGTGGGGTCATCAGGACCAGCGCGAAGGAGGTGCGCAAGGCGGGCCGGCAGACGAAGGGCGTGCGGTTGATGAACCTCGGCGAAGGGACCACCCTGATCGCGGTGGCGCGCAACGCCGACGAGCCCACCGACGTCACCACTGGTGACGGCGGTTCGGTCGACCAGGCCGACCCCGCCAACTAGCGCGCGAACGAGAGGTTGAGGACTGCTCGTGACTCCACCCGAGAAGCAAGAGGACAAGACAGCGGTGATCACCCGTCCGGATGACGGGGCGACACCGGCGGACGTCGCCGAGCAGCCGGCGGCCGACGCCTCGGGGGCGTCCGAGCAGCCCACCCCGGCCGGGGACACCAAGGACAAGGCCGGGGACAAGGCGGGGGAGAAGGACGACCACCACACGGCCGCGCCGCCCCCCTGGCAGCGGGTGACCAGCGAGAACCAGTACGGCGAGGCCCAGCAGGTGGGGCCCGCCGACCTGGTGGCCGGTGCGGACGACCAGCCGACGGTGTCGGTGCGGTTGCCGGGGAACCCCGGTTCGCCGCCCGCGTACCCGGACACGGACCCGGACACGGTGTCCGTGGCCCGGCCGGTGGCGCCCGGCGCGTCCGCGCCGCGCACGCAGGTGAACCTGGGCGCGGCCGGCAGCAGGCCGCAGGCGTCGGCGTCGTCGGCGCGCCGCCCCGGCCGCGGGCCCCGGCGGGCGAGCCTCCAGGTGAAGCGGGTCGACCCGTGGTCGGTGCTGAAGCTCGCGCTGGTGCTGAGCGTGGCGCTGTTCTTCGTGTGGCTGGTGGCGGTCGGCGTGCTGTACGGCGTGCTGAACGGCATGGGCGTGTGGGACAAGATCAACAACACCGCCAACGACCTGCTCCAGGGCAACGAGCCCAGCGGTGACCCGTTGATCAGCGCCGGCCGCGTGTTCGGCGTGGCGGCGATCGTGGGCGCGGTGAACATCGTGCTGCTCACGGCCCTGGCGACGGTCGGCTCGTTCGTCTACAACGTGTCCGCCGACCTGGCCGGCGGCCTGGAGGTCACGCTGTCCGAGCGGGAGTGACCACCCGTTTTGGAGCCGCGATGGGGAGTGGGGTAAGGTTCTCGTCGTTGCTCCAAGGGCCTATAGCTCAGACGGTTAGAGCGCTTCGCTGATAACGAAGAGGTCGGAGGTTCGAGTCCTCCTAGGCCCACCGGAAGTGTCACAGGCATGCAGAGGGGAATCGCCGTGAAGAAGATCATCGCGCTCGTTGCGGTTGCCGGTGCGGTCTTGTTCTTCGTCAAGCGGACCCGCTCGGCCAAGGCCGACGCGGACCTGTGGCGCGAGGCCACCGCTCCCACCGTCTGACCCGCGAGGGCGGTCGATCTGCCGCCCCTCGTGAGGGGGACGTAGCTCAATTGGCAGAGCACCGCCTTTGCAAGGCGGGGGTTAGGGGTTCGATTCCCCTCGTCTCCACTCGACGACAGGCGAGGTGTGTTCGCGGAGAGCGCGAACCGCCTCGCCTGGTCGCATTTTGCGGGGGTGCGACCCCCGCACCCCGCCCGGCGGGGCTTCGCCCCCCGGACCCCCGATGCGGTGCTCGCGTTCCGTGCGACCGGTTCGCCCTATGCGGTGCTCGCGTTGGGTGCGGTCGGGTCTGCCCGGTGCGGTGCTCGTGGTGCGCGTGGTCGGGTTGGGATCCCTGGTATCGGTGGCCGCGCCGGCTCGGTGCGTGCGGGTGGCCCAGTGGTGGTGCGGCCGTGTGGGCCCGAGCCGAGTGGGCATTTCGGACACGGGACTTCGGGCGCTTCAGCCGGGTGATGGGGATCACGGGGGTTCTTCGTGTTTTACTGGGGGTGACCCCGTCATCCGTCCCACGTCTTGGACGCTCGGGACGTGGCGGTGACAGGGGTGAGGGCCCGCACCCAATGCCGCTGGGTGCGGGCCCTCGTCATGTGCCTCTGCCTTATGCGTTCGCGCCCACGAGCGGTGCCCGTTCCTGCTTGCGCGCGGCGATCACGTTGTCGACGGCCCAAGAGCCGGGACCGGTGAACGCCAGCAGCAGGAACACCCACGAGTACACCGCGGCCAGCTCGCCCTTGTTCTGGATGGGCAGGAGCCCGGCGGGCTGGTGAACCACGAAGTACGCGTAGGCCATCGCGCCCGAAGAGATCAGCGCGGCGACCCTGGTGCCGAGGCCGATGACGATCAACGCGCCACCGACGAACTCGATCAGACCGGCCGGGCCGGACGGCCAGTCGGTGATCGACACGGCACCCTTGGACCCCAGCACGCCGAACAGCTTCTGCGCTCCGTGGCACATGAACAACACGCCGACGACGATCCGGAAGACGGCGATGGCGTGGTCGCGACCGCGGTCAAGAAGAACGTTCATGCGAACTCAGTCCTTCACAGCAGGGGCGGCCGGCAGGGTATTAACACGCTAACCAACATGACGTTGCGTGCCTAGGTAGTCACCCTGTCGATTCCATGAGGGCCCATCTGGTTGACTTGCGCCCCTATGAACCGACTGCTGCTCACCGCACTGCCGTCCCTGCTGCTCCTCGGCGCGGTCACCGCCTGCGGCACGGACGAGCCCGTCGCCACCTCGACGACCACGAGCACCGCCACCACCACGGTGAACGCACCCGCCGGGCCGCCGCCCGCGCCGGAGCCGACCGTCGACGGCCAGTGCCCCTACCTGGGTACCTCGTTCGTGCAGGAGGCGAACGGGCAGCTCGTGCGGAAGGTTCGGTTGTCCGCCGACCAGCCCGACCCGGCGTGCTTCTTCTACGCGAACGCGACCGAGGTGCAGCTGTCCGTCTGGGTGTTCGACGGCGACCCGGAGACGGCGGAGGCCGTGGTCGACCGGGCCGCGCCGGTCGCCGACTCCAACCCGGCGACGGAACCCGCCGGCTGGGAGGGCGGGTCGCTCACGACCGACGGCGGCGCGGTCTACGCGGTGGCCAAGGGCGGCAGCGCCGTGGTGGTGACCAGCAACCAGAAGCAGACGATCAAGGCTCGCGAGGTCGTCAAGCAGGTCGTGGCCAACCTCGGCCTCTGAGCACGGCTTCGCGCCCGCCTGACGGGCAGGCGGGCGCGAGAACCCGGTCGGTCAGCTGCGGCTGTGGTCGGAGACCTGGCCGTTGCGGGCCGCGTGCGGCTGCACGGGCTCGGCGGGGGTGGTCCTGGTGGTGTCGGTCGTGGGCTCCACGACCTCCTCCTCCAGGTGCACCTCCTGCGGGCGCTTGGTCAGGGCGAGGTAGCCCGCCACCGCGGCGGCGGCGAGCACGCCCAGCACCCACGGCCAGCGACGCGGCCGGGGCGCGTTGGCCGCGGCCAGCTCCTTGCGCGCCTGCTTGGCGGCCTTGCGCACGTCCTTCGCGCGCACCTTGGCCTCCTTGCGGGCCCGCTCGGCGGCCTTGGCCAGGTCCTTGCGGACCACCTTCGCGCGCTTGGCGAGCTGCTTGCGGCTCCGGCGGGTCGACTTCTCGACCTCCTCGGCCTTCTCCACCAGCGCGCCCGCCTTGTCGGCGACGACAACGCGGACGTAGTCCCTGGTCACACCGCGCTCGGCGAGGGCGCCCTCGGCTCGTTCCGCGAGCTGGGCAGCGGCGCCCGCACCGGCGTGACCTGCGCGGACCGCACCGCGGCGGACCGCGCGCACCGCTTTGCCGACCGACTCCCCGGCTCGCTCCCCTGCCCGGGTCATGGCGTCCACCTCATCCATATCGCGCTCCAGAAGCTGTCGGTCAGTTCCCGTCGAGGCAATACCCATCCTGCCCCTTCCCCAACCACCTCGCCCGGTGATGGCACGATGGGTGCGTGGCTGACAGCAACGAATCGTTCGTCGGGACCAAGGTGACGGCGACCCTGCACACGTCGCAGGGAGACATCCGCATCAACCTGTTCCCCGACCACGCACCCAAGACGGTGGCCAACTTCGTCGGTCTGGCGGAGGGCACCAGGAACTACACCGAGCCGAACGCCAAGGGCGAGGCGTCGGGCCCGTTCTACGACGGTGCGATCTTCCACCGGGTGATCTCCGGCTTCATGCTCCAGGGCGGCGACCCGACCGGCACCGGCCGCGGCGGCCCCGGCTACAAGTTCGCCGACGAGTTCCACCCGGAGCTCCAGTTCAACAAGCCGTACCTGCTGGCCATGGCCAACGCCGGCCCCAACTCCAACGGCTCCCAGTTCTTCATCACGGTCGCGCCGACCACGTGGCTGAACTTCAAGCACACGATCTTCGGCGAGGTGGCCGACCAGGAGTCCCGCAACGTCGTGGACGCGATCGGCAGCACCCCGACCGGCGCCGGCGACCGCCCGGTGACCGACGTGGTGATCCAGAAGGTCTCGATCGAGCGAGGCTGAGTGGCCGACTCGCCGATCACCCCGCCGCCCGGTGACCCGATCGGGGTACCGCCCGGACCTCAGGTCTGCGCGCGCCACCCCGACCGGGCCACCGGCCTGCGGTGCACCCGCTGCGACCGGCCGGCGTGCCCGGAGTGCCTGCGCGAGGCGTCCGTCGGCTACCAGTGCGTCGACTGCGTGAACGAGGGCAGCCGCACCGTGCGCGCGCCGCGCACGTTCGCCGGCGCCGAGGTCACCGGCCGCAAGCTCGTCGTCACCCCGGTGCTGATCGCGGTCAACGTGCTGATGTACCTGCTCACGGCGTGGCAGGCGGGCAGCCTGGCGGCCAACAGCGGCGCGCGGCTGTTCGGCGACCTGGTGATGTGGACGCCGGGCGTCGCCGTCTACGACGAGTGGTGGCGGCTGGTGACGTCCGGGTTCCTGCACTACGGGCCCGCGCACCTCGGCCCGAACATGATCGCGCTGTACGTGCTCGGGCGTGACCTGGAACCCGCGTTCGGCAGGCTGCGGTACACCGCCGTGTACCTGGTGTCCCTGCTCGGCGGCGGCGTCGCGGTCTACCTGTTCGGGGCGATCAACACGCTCGTGGCGGGCGCCTCGGGCGCGGTGTACGGCCTGATGGGCGCGATGCTGGTGGCCGTCCTGCGGCTCCGGCTCAACGCCGGGCCCGCCCTCGGCGTGATCGGCCTGAACGTCGTCCTCAGCTTCACCCTCCCGGGTATTTCCCTGCTGGGGCACCTCGGCGGCCTGGTCGTGGGCGCGGCGGTGGCCGCGGGCCTGGTCTACGCGCCCCGGCAGAACCGGAACACCTACCAGCTCGTCGCGGTGGCGGGCGCGGTCCTGCTGCTGGTCGTCCTCACCGCCGTGCGCACCGGGCAGCTCCTCTGACCGGGACCGGCGGGCGAACCGCCCGGCTAGGGCCGCAGCGCGTGCAGGACGTCCGCGACGTCACGCGGGTCGGCGCCCAGGTCCACCCAGGTCAGCACGAACAGCCGCTCGTCCTCGCCGCGCTCCCAGTCCAGCTCCAGCGCCACGCTCTCCCGCCCCAACCGGCGGGTGTGCTCCAGCCGCACCTTGACCTCGTGCCACGGCAGCAGCCGGGCGCCGGCGAGCGTGCGCACCGTCAGCCCGGCGTCGTCCGCGGTCAGCCGGGGCCGCACGTGCGCGCCGTGCGCACCCAGCCCGACCAGCAACAACGTGGCCAGGCCCAGCAGCAGCCGGGTGGTCGCCTCCGAGCTGAGGACCGTGACCAGCAGCGATGCCGCGGCCAAGCCCCAGGCGAGGCCGACCAGGCCGGGTCGGGGCGACCAGGAACGGGGTTGGTTCACGCTGTCGGGCCTCCCGCGCTTGTGGACAACTGGAGCCCCGGACCGGCGCTTGTGCATTTTGTCGCAAAGTTGTCCACAGGAGTTGTCCCCATTGGGGATGACTTACAACGCTGTGCTTCGGTGACCGCGAGGTGAACGCGGTGAACGACCGGGTAACGCGGAACGGCCCGGACGTGGTGAACGTCCGGGCCGTCGGCCACGTGGCGTAGCGCGGTCAGCGCCACTTCATGGTCATCAGCAGGCCCACGATCATCAGGGCGAAGCCGATGGCGAAGTTCCAGGGACCGAGGTCCATCATGACGGGCACCTGCTCGCCCGCGATGTAGTTGACCACCAGCCACGCGAGCCCCAACAGCATCATGCCGAGCATCACGGCTACGTAGACGGGGTGCGACGGCCCCGCGGCCTTGACCTTCACCGGGGTGCGGCGATCGGCAGGCGCCGTGTAGGCGGCCTTCTTGCGGACCTTGGACTTGGGCATGACGTCCTCGCCTGACGGGTGGGTAGGTCTTCAGCGGGGTGAGTTCACGCCCACTGCTGGATGAACACGTTAACGTAACCAAGCAGGCTGCTAAAGCGCTGTGTAGTCCTGGAACGTTCGGCTTGGGAGGTCACCCGGTGAGCTACGACCCGCCTCCGCCGCAAGGCGGCCCGTCGGGCCGGCCGCCACGACCCGGACCGCAGCCGCCGCAGGCACCGGGCGAACAGGTCCCGCCGGGCGCCCGGCCGCCCACCCCGCCGGGCGGTTTCGACCGCCCGCGACCCGCGCCGCGCCACCTCGACCGCCCGCCCACGCCGCCGGGCGGCGTGCCCCGTCCGGCCACGCCACCAGCGGGTTTCCCCCCTCCCGGCGGTGTCGAGCGCCCCGGCGGTCCACCTCGGCCGGCCGGCGCGCCCCCCTTCCGCGGCGAGGCCGTCGACCGCTTCGGCGAGCCGGCGGGAGGCGTCGCGGGCGGCCGCCCGGCGACCCCGCCCGGCGGCTTCGACCGGCCCGGCCCGGCGGGCGGCGCGCCCGAGCGCCCGGCGACCCCACCCCGGGGATTCGGCCGACCGGGTGATCTTGTCACCGGTGAGCCGGGACCCGGCGCGGGGAGGCCCTTCGACGCGGACCCGCCGCCCGGTCGACGCGCGCCCCGGGAGGACGCCGACCCCTCGCACCGAGGTGCGTTCGAGGACCCGACCCCCGGTCGACGGGCGTTCGAGGACCAGCCCGGCCGACGCGCCTTCGAGGACCCGGCCGCCGGCCGGCGCGCCTTCGAGGACGCCGAACCCGGCGGCAGGCGTCGCGCCCCGGAGGCGCCGGAGCCCACCGGCCGCCGCCGCGCGCCCGAAGACCCGGAACCCGTCGGTCGCCGCCGCGCGCCCGAGCCCCCTCACGCCCCTGTGAGCACCCCTCAGGTCCCCGCGGGCGCCCGGGCCGAGCACAACCCCCGGACGGACCTCGGTGCCCGCCTGGGCGGCTCACCGCCCGGCGGCAGGCGTCCCCGCCCCGCGCCGGACCCCGACGCCACCCGGTACACCGCCCCGGTCCAGCCGAACGCGGACACCACCTACACCAACGCCTTCTCGGGCAGCCTCCAACCGGCGCCCGGCGCCCACCCCCGGGCGCCGCACCCGCAGCCGCCCGCGCCACCGGCGCACCACGCCCCGGCGCCTCACCCGCAGGCGCCTCACCCGCAGGCACCCCACCCGCAGGCACTCCGCCCCGGCGCGCCCCGCCCACCGCACCGCCCCCGTCCCGCGGACCCGCCCACGGAGGTCATCCCGGCCGTCGAGGACGACCTCCACGACCACGACGACCGCTACGAGGACGACGAGTACTACGACGAGGACGACGCCTACGAGCACGAGGGCCGGGACCGGGACGACGACGAGCACGAGGACGACCGCCCCGCCCTCCTCCCGGACACCCCGGGCCGCAAGGCCGTCCGCGCCTTCGGCGAGACGCTGATCACCCTGGGCCTGGTCATCCTCCTGTTCGTCGTCTACGAGGTCTACGTCACCGACCTCATCTCGGCGGGCAAGCAGGACGACGCCACCCAGGCCCTCGACGATCAGTGGGGCGCCAACACCGTCGAGGCGCCCGACCAGCAGCGCCAGGCCAAGTACGACCTGCTCGACGGCCAGGCGTTCGCCAAGATGTACATCCCGGCCTTCGGCCCGGACTACCGGTTCTCGATCGTCGAGGGCACCACGGACAAGGACCTGGAGATCGGTCCCGGCCACTACAAGAACACCGCGCTGCCGGGTGAGCCGGGCAACTTCTCCGTGGCCGGCCACCGCGTCGGCAAGGGCGCGCCGTTCAACGACCTGGACCTGCTCGGCTCGTGCGACGCCATCGTGGTCGAGACGCAGATCCAGTGGTTCGTCTACCGGGTGCTGCCGATGTCCGACGAACTGGGCGGCTGGGCGGAGAAGCAGGCCAACCCGAAGTGCCAGAAGGTCTCGCCGCTGGGCGCGCCCTACGACAGGACCTTCGGCCAGGAGATCGTGCTGCCCACCCAGGGCGAGGTGATCGCCCCGGTGCCCTACTTCGAGGGCGAGCTCGCCGCGGCGCAGCAGGCGTCGCTGATGACGCTGACGACCTGCCACCCGCGCTTCTCGGACAAGCAGCGGCTGATCGTGCACGCGGTGCTCACCGACAGCTACCCCAAGGCGCCCGACTTCGTGCCCGACGCGATGAAGGAGAGTTGATGTACGGCTGGATCTGGCGCCACCTGCCCGGCCCCCTGCCGGTGCGGGTCCTGGAGGCGCTGGTGCTCGTGTCCGGCGTGGTGGCGCTGCTGATGTTCGTCGTGTTCCCGTGGGCCGAGCCGAAGCTGCCGTTCAACAACGTCACGACGCCGCAGTGACGGGACGGGCCCCGGTGACCGGTCCGCGGTGACCGGCCACCGGGGCCCGCCCGGCGCGCTCAGCCCCGGCAGATGCCGGTCATCTCGTCGCGGCCCACGACCTTGACCCGCTGCCGGCCCCGCTCCGCGCCGAGCGCCACCTCGTGCGCGTCGAGCCGGAGCCAGCCCTCGTTCGTGGTGAACGGCACGGCCCGCTGCTCCAGGAACCGCACCACGGCCTCGGGCGCGGGCGCCGGCGCGGCCGGCAGCAGCGGCGCGTCGGCGAGCAGGCTGGTCACCGTCTCCAGCGCGTCGCCCTTGGTGTGCCCGATCAGCCCGATCGGCCCGCGCTTGACCCACCCGGTGACGTAGACGCCGGTCATCGGCTGCTCGTCCAGGTCGAGCACGCGGCCCGCCTGGTGCGGCACGGTGCCGGACGAGTGGTCGAACGGCAGGTCGGCCAGGTGCTCGGACAGGTAGCCCACCGCCCGGTACACGGCCTGCACGGGCCAGTCGGTGTGCTCGCCGGTGCCGCGCACCCCGCCGGAGCCGTCCAGCTCCATGCGCTCGGTGCGCAGCCCGGTCACCGAGCCGTCGGCGCCGAGCACCTCGACCGGCGCCTGGAGGAAGTGCAGGTGCAGCCGCCGGGGCCGGGAGCCGACGTCCCGGATCGCCCACTCCTGGAGCGTCCTGACCACCATCTCGACCTGCTTGTTGGACCGGATCAGCTCCACGCTCGCGGCGTCGAAGTCGATGCCCTCGGGGTGCACGACCACCTCGACGTTGGGCGAGTGGTCGAGTTCGCGCAGCTCCAGCGGGGTGAACTTGGCCTGCGCCGGGCCGCGCCTGCCGAACACGTGCACGTCGGTGACCGGGCTCGCCGCCAGGCCCTGGTGCACGTTGTCCGGGATCTCGGTGGTCAGCAGCTCGTCGGCGGTCTTGGCCAGGACGCGGGCCACGTCGAGCGCGACGTTGCCGACGCCGAGCACAGCCACCTCGCGGGCCCGCAGCGGCCAGGTGCGCGGCACGTCGGGGTGCCCGTCGTACCAGGAGACGAAGTCGGCCGCGCCGTACGAGCCGTCCAGGTCGATGCCGGGCACGTCCAGCGGCCGGTCCTTGTCGGCGCCGGTGGCGAAGACCACCGCGTCGTAGAACTGCCGCAGCTCGTCCAGCTTCACGTCGACGCCGTACTCGACGTTGCCGAAGAACCGCACCTCCGGCCGGTCCAGGACGCGCTGGAGCGCGGTGACGATGCCCTTGATGCGCGGGTGGTCCGGCGCGACGCCGTACCTGATCAGGCCGTACGGCGCGGGCAGCCGGTCGAGCAGGTCGACGCTGACCTCCACGTCGGACTTGAGCAGGGTGTCGGCGGCGTAGATGCCGGCGGGACCGGCGCCGACGACGGCGACGCGCAGAGAACGACTCATGCGTTCAAGATTAGGTTAGGCTAATCTCACTTAGCTGGAGAGGTTCGTCACGGCTACGCTGGCGGCATGCGCGTGCTCGTGGTCGACAACTACGACAGCTTCGTCTACAACCTCGTCCAGTACCTGGCCCAGCTCGGCGTCGAGTGCGTGGTCCGGCGCAACGACGTGGTCGAGCTGGACGAGGTCGACGACGTCGGCGGCGTCCTCGTCAGCCCCGGCCCCAGCACGCCCGAGAAGGCGGGCCGGAGCATGGACGTCATCCGCCACTGCGCGGACCGCGGCGTCCCGGTGCTCGGCGTGTGCCTCGGCCACCAGGCCATCGGCGCGGTGTGGGGCGGCACGGTCGACCTCGCCCCCGAGCTGCTGCACGGCAAGACCAGCGTCGTGCACCACCAGGGCGCGGGCGTGCTGGAGGGCGTGCCCAGCCCGTTCACCGCCACCCGCTACCACTCGCTGACCGTGCTGCCGGACACCATCCCGGCCGAGTTCGAGGTCACCGGCCTCACCGAGACCGGCGTGGTGATGGCGATGCGCCACCGCGAGCTGCCGGTGGAGGGCGTCCAGTTCCACCCCGAGTCCGTGCTCACCGAGGGCGGCCACCGGATGCTCGCCAACTGGCTCAGGACCTGCGGCCACGAGGTGCCCGAGACGACCGTCGCGCAGCTGGAGAACGGGATGCGGCAGCTCGCCGCGGCCGCCGGCCGGGTCTGAGGACCGGGCACGGCACGAGGAGGGGATCCCCGAGCGGCGAGCTGCGGGAACCCCCTCCTCGACCGGCTCAGCCGCGGGTCACAGCCCGCCGACGGCCCGGAAGGTGAACGGCACGATCTCGAAGCTGTTGGTCGCGATGACCATGTTCTGCCCGGTGCAGTCCGAGTGCTGCCACACCCGCTGCACCGTGTAGCTGTTGTTCACGATCGACCGGGCGTCGACCGAGATGCGCCAGCAGCTGCCGGACGACACGGGGTAGGAGAAGCGGTACTCCCCGTTGAACTCCGGGTACTGGTAGACGCAGACCTGCCCGCCGGGGCAGAGCGCCTGCGCGCCGACGCCCCCCGGTCCGGCCGCGTTCGCGACCGGGCCTCCCGCGAACAACGCCGCTCCCGCCGCCAAGGTGAGCGAAAAAATCGCAGCGAATTTCTTGAGCACCTTTCCCCCAACTGATCGATTAATGCTCGGTGCCGGGTCTGCCGGTGGGCTTAATAGCCGCCTCGGCCGCGGAAGGTGAACGGCACGATCTCGAAGCTGTTGGTTGCGATGACCATGTTCTGCCCGGTGCAGTTCGAGTGCTGCCACACCCGCTGCACCGTGTAGGTGTTGTTCACGATCGACCGGGCGTCGAAGCTGACCGGCCAGCAGTAACCCGAGCCGACGGCGTACCCGCTCGAGCTCATGCCGCCGAACTCCGTGGTCTGGTAAGAGCACACCTGGTCAGCGGGGCACAGCGCCTGCGCGCCGACCGGGCCCGGTTCCGCGGCGTTGGCCGCGGCTCCGTTCCCGAACAGCATCGCCCCCATTGTCGCGGCAGCCGAAAAAACCACAGCGATCTTCTTGCGCACTATTCCCCCAACCGGTGGTCCGTCTATCTCCGGGCTCGCCGCCGAACTCAACGTATTGAATCGGTGACCGAAGTGGATACCGCCGATCGGTTCAACGCGAAGGGCCCGTCCCGCCGGCGGGACGGGCCCTTCGCGAAAGGGCGTGGCTCACCTCGTCGTCGTAGGTCCGCCCCCGACGCTGAACTCCGCCTTCGTCACGTTGATCCGCGTGTTCTTGTTCGTCGGCGTGTTCGGCTGGATCTCCTGCTGGATGATCTTGTCCCGCTGCGAGATGTCCGTGGTCGGCTCCTCGGACACCACCAGCTCGCCGCCGGTCCACCCCGCCTGGTTGAGCTTGCTGCGGGCCTGGTTCTCGCTCATCCCGCGCAGGTCCGGCATGAGGAACAGGTTGTTCTTCGACACGCTCAGCGTGACCAGCGTGCCCTTCTCGGCCCGGCCCGGGTCCGGGTTCTGGGCGACGACCCGGCCCTGCTCCTCGGCGCTGTCGACGTCCTTGGTCTGGACCTTGAAGCCGTTGCCCTCGAGCGTGGCGCGGGCGTTGGCCACGGTCTGCCCGGTCACGTCCGGCAGCTGCACGGTGTCCGGCGCCCGGCCGATGGTCACGGTGATGGTGCTGCCCTTGGCCGCCGTGGTGCCCGCCTCCGGCGCCTGCGCGACCACCTTGCCGACCTGCGCCGGGTCCTCGACCTCGATGGTCTCGGTGGCCTGCTCGAAGCCCCACTTGTCGGCTTCCAGCTTCTTCTGCGCGTCCTGCGGGGTCAGGCCCTTCACGGTCGGGACCTCGATCTGCTCGGCGCTCTTGCCCACCAGGATGGTGATCTTGGCGCCCTTCTCCACCCCGGTGCCCACGGGCGGGTCGGTCGCCACGACCTTGCCGATGTCGGCCTCGGTGCACGCGGGCTCGGTGCCCGGCTGGCACGGCGTCTGCTCGACCGTCGAGTCCAGGCCCGCTTCCTGGAGCGCGCTGTGCGCCGCCGACTGGGTCATGCCCAGCACGGCGGGCACGTCGACCCTCTGCGGCGCGGTGTTGCCCGGGTCCTCGTCGTCGCCGCCGAGCCAGGTCGTGGTGATCCAGACGGCGAGCGCCAGCACGGCGACGCACAGCAGGACCACCAGGCCGATCATGAGCATCCTCTTGCGCCGGGCGCGCTGCTCCTCCTCCTCGTCGGTGAGCGCGTCGTACTCGGCGGCCTCCTGGCGCGACGGCTGCGACCGGTGCCGACCGCCGCCGCCGGACGCGACCTCGGTGCGCGGCGACTGGTTCATCACCGCCGTGCGGTGGTCCTCGGCCGTCATCACGGCGGGCGCGGACGGGCGCTGCCCGGACAGCACGCGCACCAGGTCCGCGCGCAGCTCGGCCGCCGACTGGTACCGGTTGGCCGGGCCCTTGGCCATCGCCTTGAGCACGATCGCGTCGAGCTGCGGCGTCACCTTCGGGTTGAGCGACGACGGCGGCTTCGGGTCCTCCCGCACGTGCTGGTACGCCACGGCCACCGGCGAGTCCCCGGTGAACGGCGGCTCGCCGGTCAGCAGCTCGAACAGCACGCACCCCGACGCGTACACGTCGGAGCGGCCGTCCACGGCCTCGCCGCGCGCCTGCTCCGGCGACAGGTACTGCGCCGTGCCGATCACCGCGGCGGTCTGGGTCACGGCGGCCTGGCCGTCGTGCACCGCGCGCGCGATGCCGAAGTCCATCACCTTCACCGCGCCCGAGCGGGTGATCATCACGTTCGCGGGCTTGACGTCCCGGTGCACGATGCCGTGCCGGTGGCTGAAGTCCAGCGCCGCCGAGACGTCGGCCATGACCTCCATGGCCCGCTTGCCCGTCAGCGGGCCCTGCGTCTTGACGATGTCGCGCAGCGTGCGGCCGTCGACGAACTCCATGACGATGTAGGGCAGCGGACCGTACTCGGTCTGGGTCTCGCCGGTGTCGTAGACCGCGACGATCGCGGGGTGGTTCAGCGCCGCGGAGTTCTGGGCCTCCCGCCGGAAGCGCTCCTGGAACTGGGCGTCGCGGGCGAGGTCGGCGCGCAGCACCTTGATGGCCACGTCGCGGCCGAGCCGGACGTCCCGGCCCTTGTGCACCTCCGACATACCGCCGTAGCCGAGCGTCTCACCCAGTTCGTAGCGGTTGGAGAGCAGTCGCGGAGTGCTCATCAGTGCTTCGTCCCGCTCCTCGTCAACGGTCTCACCATCAAGCCTTCAAGCCTTGCCTTCGTGCCGCTCGTTCCGTTCGCGCCCCGGGACGCCGCCAGTGCCGTCCGCGCCGCTCCGCGTTCATGTCGGCACGCACGTCACGGTGACCCGTGCGCCGACCGCGACCTCACCGGTCGGCGCCACGTCCGACACCAGGCACCGGTCCTGGTCCCGCGGCACACCCCCGTCGGCGGAGTGCACCTCGGTCTCCAGGCCGTAGCCGGAGAGCCGTTCGGCGACTTCGTCCACCGGCAGGTCGACGTAGTCCGACTTCGTGATCGTCACCTTCGGGGTGCCGGGGAGCCGATCGGTGGAGTCGTCGAGCCGGCGGGCGGTCGTGGTGCTCTGGTTCGCTCCGCCGGGCACCTCTTCGTCGCGCAACGCCCAGCGCAGGAGGACCACGCCGAGCACCAGCAGCGCGACCACCAGCACAGCGACCATAACCCACAGCACGGCGCGGTTGCGCCCCGGTGGGCCCGCTCCGGGCGGCAACGGACCGAAAGCGCCCGTGTGCGGACTGTTCACCGCTGGTGGGACCGGTTGCATGCCCGGACGGGAGCCCGGGTGGGTCACCGGGACGCCCGGGTGGGCGTGCTGACCCCGGGGCGGGCTCATCGGCTGGGGCACCTGCGACGGCACCTGCTGGGGCAGCGGACCGCCGCCGACGGCCATCGCCAGGCCGGACGGCGCGGGCAGGGGCTGACCGGCCCGGACCGCGCCCACGGCGGCGGCGAACTCGCCGCCGTTGCGGTAGCGCTGCCGGGGGTCCTTCACCAGGGTCGCCTCGATCAGCGCCCGCGGGCCCGGCGGCACGTCCGGCGGCAGCGGCGGCGCGATGTCCCGGATGTGCATCATCGCCACCGTCACCGCGTTCTCCGACAGGAACGGCCGGTGCCCGGTCAGGCACTCGTAACCGCACACGGCCAGCGCGTACACGTCGGAGGCGGGTTCGGCGGCGTGGCCCAGCGCCTGCTCGGGCGCGATGTAGTGGGCGGTGCCCATGACCATGCCGTTGTTGGTCACCGGCGCCGCGTCGGCGGCCTTCGCGATGCCGAAGTCGGTGATCTTCACCTTGCCCTCGGGCGTGACCAGGATGTTGCCCGGCTTCACGTCCCGGTGCACCAGGCCCCGCTCGTGCGCGGCCTGGAGCGCGTTGCCCGCCTGCTCCAGCACGTCCAGCGTGCGGTCCGCGCCCAGCCTGCCCCGGGCGATGATGGCGGCCAGCGGCTCACCCTCCACCAGCTCCATCACCAGGTAGGCGGTGTCCTCCGGCCCGTCCGGGATCGACGCGGTCTCGCCGTAGTCGTGCACGGCGGCGATGCCGGGGTGGTTCAGCGACGCGGTCGTGCGCGCCTCGATGCGGAACCGCTCCAGGAACTGCGAGTCGCCGCTCAGCTCCGCCTTCAGCACCTTCACCGCGACCCGGCGGTCGAGCCGGGTGTCGTCGCCCTCCCAGACCTCGCCCATGCCGCCGACCGCGATCCGCCTGGTCAGGCGGTACCGCTCGGCGAGCAACTGGCCGGAGGACAGCATCAGCGTCCCCCGAGGTAGGCGCCGATGACCGCGCGGCCGATCGGCGCGGCCACCCGGCCACCGGTGGCGAGCTGGCCCGCCTGGCCGCCGTTCTCCACGATCACCGCGATCGCGATCTCCGGCTCCTCGGCGGGCGCGAACGCCACGTACCAGGCGTGCGGCTTGGTGGTCCGGACGTCCACGCCGTGCTCGGCGGTGCCCGTCTTGGACGCGATGGTCACGCCGCTGAGCTTGCCGCCGCCCGCGGTGTTCTTCTCCGACTCGATCATCATGTCGCGCAGCTCACGGGCGTCGTCGGCGTCCATGGCCTCGTCGACCTCGTCCGGGTCGGTCTCGCTGATCGTCTGGAGGTTGGGCGCCAGGACCTTGCTCACCAGGTGCGGCTGCATGCGCACGCCGCCGTTGGCAATGGTCGCCGTCATGATCGCGTTGGCCAGCGGCGTCACCCGGACGTCCTTCTGGCCGATGCCCGTCTGGTACAGCGACGGCTTGTCCGAGATCGGGCCCAGCGTGGACGGCACCACCGACAGCGGGATGGTCAGGTCCTGCTCGCCGATGCCGAACTTGGCCGCCTGCTCGCGCAGCGCGTCCGCGCCCAGCTCGTTGGCCAGCACCGCGAACGCCGTGTTGCACGACTTGGCCAGCGCCTCCTGGAGGCTGGCCGTGGTGCCGTTGCCGCAGATCGTGTCGTTGAAGTTCGGCAGCTGGGTGTTCGTGCCCGGGAGCGTGATCGTCGGCCTGCCGTCGACCTCGCTGTTCCTGTCCTTGCCGTCGGCCAGCGCCGCGGCGGCCACCACCAGCTTGAACGTCGAACCGGGCGGGTAGATCTGGTGCACCGAGCGGTTCAGCATCGGCTCGGACTCGTCCTGCGTCAGCTCCAGCCAGGCCGTCTCCTGCGCGTCGCCGTCGTGGGTGGCGAGCCGGTTCGGGTCGTAGGACGGGGTGCTGGCCATGGCCAGGACCTCGCCGGTCTGCGGCCGGATCGCCACCACCGAGCCGGTCAGGCCCTGGCTCGCGAGCTGGTCGTACGCCACCTGCTGGAGCTTGGCGTCGATGGTCAGCTGGATGCTGCCGCCCTTGGGGTCGCGGCCGGTGATCAGGTCGGACACCCGGCGCGCGAACAGCCGGTCGTCCGAGCCGCTGAGCAGGTCGTCCTCGGCGCGCTCCAGGCCGCCGGTGCCGTAGATGAACGAGAAGTACCCGGTGACCGGCGCGTACACCGCGCCGTTGGCGTAGGTCCGCAGGTACTCCAGCCGGTCGTCGGTCTTCTGCACCGCAGCCAGCGGGGTGCCGTCGGAGGCGATGATCTGACCGCGCTCGCGCGAGTACTGGTCCAGCACCACCCGCTGGTTCAGCGGGTTCTTGCGGTAGTCGTCGGCCTTGATCACCTGCACGTACGTGGCGTTGCCCAGGAGCAGCAGGATCATCGCCATCATGGCGACGCCGACCCGTCGGAGCGGTGTGTTCATCGGGGACGCTCCACCATCACAGTGAACTGGTCGGCGATGGCGGGTTGCTGCGGCCGCGGCTTCGGGCCGGACTTCGGGCCGCGCGCCGCGTTGGAGATGCGCAGCAGCAGCGCCACCAGGATGTAGTTGGCCAGCAGCGACGAACCGCCCTTGGACAGGAACGGCGCGGTGATGCCGGTCATCGGGATCAGCTTGGTCACGCCGCCGACGACGATGAAGATCTGGAACGCCACCGCGAACGCCAGGCCGCCGCCGAGCAGCTTGCCGAACGTGTCGCGCACGGCGAGCGCGTTGCGCAGGCCGCGCAGCGCGAACACGGTGTAGAGCAGCAGCACCGCGGACAGGCCGACGAAGCCCAGCTCCTCGCCGATGACGGCGGTGATGAAGTCGGTGTTGGCCTCGGGGATCTCGTCCGGCCGCCCGCCGCCCAGGCCCGCGCCGAACAGGCCGCCGGTGCCCATGCCGAACAGCGACTGGAGGATCTGGTGGCCCGCGCCGTACGGGTCGACGAACGGGTCCAGCCAGTTCTGCACGCGGACCTGCACGTGGTAGAAGATCCGCCAGGCCAGGACGGCGGCGCCGGAGAACAGCACCACGCCCAGCACCACCCACGCGGCGCGCTCGGTCGCCACGTACAGCAGCACCAGCACGATGCCGAAGAACAGCAGCGACGAGCCCAGGTCCTTCTGGAGCACCATGATGCTGACCACGACGGCCCACGCGGCGAGCAGCGGGCCCAGGTCGCGGGCGCGCGGCAGGTCCAGGCCGATCACCCGGCGGCCGGCGATGGTGAACAGGTCGCGCTTGGAGACCAGGAACGCGGCGAAGAACACCATCAGCAGGATCTTGGCGAACTCGCCGGGCTGGATGGAGAACGCGCCGAAGCTCAGCCAGATCTTCGCGCCGTTGATCTCGGGCGCGATGAAGCTCGGCAGCACGCCGGGCAGCAGCAGCGCCACCAGGCCGAGGAAGCCGAACGTGTAGCCGTAGCGGGCCAGCGTGCGGTGGTCGGACAGCACCTTGAGCACCGTGCAGAACAGCACGACCGCGATGGCCGTCCAGAGCACCTGCTTCGACGCCGCCGGGTCCCACGTCTGCCCGCCGGGCAGCTTCACGTCCGCCATGGCCAGGTCGATCCGGTGGATCATGACCAGGCCCAGGCCGTTGAGCAGCGCGACGCACGGCAGGATCACCGGGTCCGCGTACGGCGCCCACCGGCGCACGGCGAGGTGGGCGACGGTCAGCAGGCCCAGGTAGGCCAGGCCCAACCACACGATGCGCATGGTCAGCTCCTGCTCCTGGTTCGCCTCGACCAGGATCAGGGCCGCCGTGACGATCGTGGCGGCGAACGCGAGCATGAAGATCTCGGTGCCCCGCTTCGTGGGCGGCCTCAACCCGGGCGACGTGCTGTTCGCCGCCGTGCTGCCCGTGCTCGCCGCGAGCGGTGCGCCCTCCGTGCCGGGGACCGGCGAACCCATGCGACTACTGACCCTTCCGGCAATCCGTGCCCGGCCTCGGCGCGGGCGTGGTGAGGGGCGTTCCCTCCGGGGTGGTGGACGTGGGCGGCGCCGCCTGGGACGCCGACTGGTCCGGGTTGGTGGTGGTGGTCGTGGTGGGCGCCGTGGTGGTCCCGGCGGGCGGGGTGGCCCCGGTGGTCGCGGTGCTCTCCTGCGGGCACAGCTGGAGCGTCTGCTCGGTCCGCAGCTGGCGGATCGCCTCGCGCGCGTCCTCCAGGCCGTCCACGTCGGTGATGCCGTTGCGCACCACGTCGCGGGCGGAGACCTTCAGGTCGTCGACGGTGATCGGCTCGCACGCCTGCGCGCCCGGCGAGCACGAGCCCTCCACCAGCCGGTGCAGGTCGAACCCGAGGACGCTCCCGGTGACGCCCTGGAACACCGAGATCTCGTTGTTGTCGCCGACGCCGACGTAGTACTGGCGCAGCACGTACCAGCGGGTGGCCAGGCCCGCGGCGGCCAGCATGAGCAGCAGGAACACCACGAGGGCCAGCGCCTTGAGCTTCGCGCCGCGCGACCGGCGGGGGCTCGGCGGCGCGGCCGGCGGCGGGTCCACCCGCTGCGGCACGGGCCGGGGCCCGGTGATGGAACTCGCCCGCGAGGCGGGCGAGTCGGGTGGTAGCGGGTCCTCGCTGCCGTCGCCGGCCGCGCCGCCCACTATCGGCGCGTTCTCGCCGAAGTCCACGTCGACCACGTCGGCGACGACGACCGTCACGTTGTCGGGTCCACCGCCCTTGAGGGCCAGCTCGATCATCCGGTCCGCGCACGCCTGCGGGTCCGGGATGCGGATGGCCTCCTCCAGCGTCTCCATGCTGACCACGCCGGACAGGCCGTCCGAGCACAGCAGGTAGCGGTCGCCCGGCCGGGCCTCCCGCACCATCAGCCTGGGCTCCACCTCGTGGCCGGTCAGCGCGCGCAGCAGCAGCGACCGCTGCGGGTGCGTGGCCGCCTCCTCCTCGGTGATGCGGCCCTCGTCGATCAGCGACTGGACGAACGTGTCGTCGTGCGTGATCTGCGTGAACACCCCGTTGCGCAGCATGTACGCGCGGGAGTCGCCGATGTGCACCATGCCCAGCCGCGTGCCCGCGAACAGCACGGCGGTGAGCGTGGTGCCCATGCCGTCCAGGTCGGGGTCGCTCTGCACGAGCTCGGAGATCGCGCCGTTGCCCGCGATCACCGCGTCGCGGAGCTGGCCGAGCAGGTCGTCGCCGGGCTCGTCGTCGTCGAGCGGGGCCAGGGCGGCGATGACCACCTTGCTGGCGACCTCGCCGGCGGCGTGGCCGCCCATGCCGTCGGCGAGCGCGAGCAGGCGGGGACCCGCGTACACGGAGTCCTGGTTGTTCGAGCGCACCAGGCCCCGGTCGCTGCGGGCCGCGTATCGAAGGACGAGGGTCATGAGCGCAGCTCGATCACCGTTTTGCCGATCCGGATCGGGGAGCCGAGCGGGACCCGCGTCGGGGCCGTGACTTTCGCCCGGTCGAGGTAGGTGCCGTTCGTGGACCCCAGGTCTTCCACGAACCAGTCGGTGCCGCGCAGGGACAGCCGCGCGTGCCTGGTCGACGCGAAGTCGTCGTCCAGCACCAGCGTGGAGTCGTCGGCGCGGCCGATCAGGATCGGCCTGCCGTCCAGGGAGATCCGGGTGCCCGCCAGCGCGCCGTGCGTGACGACGAGTTGCCGGGCGACCTTCGCGCCCTTGGCGCTCTTCTTCTCGCCGCCCCGGCCGAACTTCGGCGTCGGGACGCGCAGCCCCGACGCCGCGTACAGGTCGGAGCGGACCACTCGAAGCGCAGCCAACACGAACAACCAGAGCAGGATGAGGAAACCTGCTCTGGTCAGCTGCATCACCAGCTCTGGCACCGGTTGTAACCGCTCCTGACTTGAGTGCCTTGAGTGCCGTCACGCCACGTCGGAACCCGAGACGTGCTCGGATCGACCCGTCGGCCCCCGGGTGATCATCCCGGGTCGGTCGGACCCGGGCTGAACGCCCCCGGTTGGAGCAACCCCGGCCGGTCGGCTCTGGCCGGTCGGGGTCGGCCGGTCAGCCCTGGGTGCGGAAGACCAGCGAGGAGTGGCCGATGCGGACGACGTCGCCCTCCGCGAGCTGCCAAGTCTGCACCGGGGTGCCGTTCACCGTGGTGCCGTTTGTCGAACCGAGATCAGCGAGCATGGCACTGTGCCCGTCCCAGGTGATCTCCAGGTGCCTCCTGGAGACGCCGGTGTCGGGGAGCCGGAAGTCGGCTTCCTGGCCGCGGCCGACCACGTTGCCGCCCTGCTTGAGGTTGTAGGTGCGGTTCGAGCCGTCGTCCAGGTGGAGCGTGGCGTTCAGCTGGCGCGGACCGGACTGGACCGCCGGCGGGGCGTAGCCGCCCTGCGCCGGGTCGCCGTAACCGGCCTGGCCGTAGCCCTGGTCGTAGCCGGGCTGGCCGTAACCGGGCTGCTGGCCGTAGCCCTGGTCGTAGCCCTGCTGCTGACCGCCGCCGTAGCCCTGGTCGTAGCCCTGCTGGCCGTAGCCCTGGTCGTAGCCGGGCTGGCCGTAGCCGGGCTGCTGGCCGCCACCGCCGTAACCCTGGTCGTAGCCCTGCTGGCCGTAGCCCTGGTCGTAGCCCTGCTGCTGGCCGTAACCCTGCTGCTGGTCGTAGCCGGGCTGGCCGTAACCGGGCTGCTGGTCGTAGCCGGGCTGGCCGTAACCCTGCTGCTGGTCGTAGCCCTGCTGGCCGTAGCCGCCCTGCGCATAGGGGTCGTAGCCGGGCTGGCCCTGTCCTTGTCCGTAGCCGGGAGGCTGGCTCATGGATCCGTCTCCTGCAGTGCGAGGTGGTGCTGACCGTCGGCTGGCAACTTTCACGTCGGGGTCGACGGACGAGCTGGTTCGGAACTGTCCGGTGTGCAGCGCGTCGGAGCGCTCCAGGGAGACTACGACGTCACCATAGGTATCCCATCCGCTCTCTTCGAGGTGCTCCCGGATGGAGTCCCCGAGAAGCTGGGTGATGCGTAGTTCATCCTGACCGTCCCCGGCAAGCCGATCGTGGTCCTGCGGACCCAGCAGGACCTTGAAGTGGTTCGGCGCGAGCAACCTGCCACCCGCCAACTCGCGGATGTTGCTCTCCGCCTCCCGCTGCAGTGCCTGGGCCACTTCCTGCGGGACGACGTTGCCGCCGAACACACGCGCGAAGGTGTTGCCCACGATGCCTTCGAGACGGCGCTCGAAGCGCTGTACGAGGCCCACGGCAACCCTCCGACTCGGTCGACTTCTACTACCGATCGTATCCGGGGTGACGTGCCGGTACACGGGGCGATTGGTAACTCGGTAGGAGGCCGTGCTAGTGTTCCTCTCGTCGCTCAGGGCGAGTGGCGGAATGGCAGACGCGCACGGTTCAGGTCCGTGTGTCCGAAAGGACGTGGGGGTTCAACTCCCCCCTCGCCCACGTAACACCGAGGCCCCGCAGATCGTTGCGGGGCCTCGGTGCTTTTTGGCATCGCTCCGGCGATTGTCCGCCGGCGGCCGTGTGTCGGTGAGCTACATCACTCGCTCGGCCTAGCGGGTTCACCCGGTGCGTTGGCACCCATCCGTGGCGCGGACCGACGGTCAAACCGCCTCGTGGTCGCGGAGCGTGTGACGCGCCTTACTCCACTTCGGGATGGCGCAAGCCGATCGAGGCCCGCAGCCGGGGCCGGACGCCTCCCCGTCGCCGGGCTCCGACGCCTCCCCGGAGCGCGCCGCCGAGCCGCGCGCCGGCACGCGCGCCACCGTGTGAGCCAGGCCACACGTGCTGGTGGCGGCCGTGCCCGGGGCCGGGTTGGTCGGTCGTTCTGGTGCGGCGAGCGGTCGGTGATGCGGTCGCCGGTGTCGGTTTCGGGGGCGGCGCAGGGGGTATTCCAGGCGTCGCTCGCGCACTCTGGGCAGTGATTCGCGGGTGTCGGGCGCCGCGGGGTCACCCAGACGGCAGCACCGCCGGGCCGAAGTCGGCCGGTCGGCCACCGACCGGTTACCGACCGCTCGACGCCGCCGATCGCAGGAGCCCCGTCGAGCCGCGAGGCGGGCCGGGGTCACCTGGTACGCCTTATCCAGAGCACGAGTCGAAACGCGGCGGGCACCCGCCGTGGTTGCCGAGGAGGCCCTGGCGTGAGCAGCACCCCAGCACGGATCGCGGACACCGACGACGCCCGGACGCTGTCGGCCACCGCGATCCCGGTTCCCGAACTGCCCGGCTCCGCCGAGGAGCTGGCCGCCTCGGCGGCGGTCCGCCTCGGCTGGCACGGCGTGGTGCTGCCGGAGATGGTCCTCATGGGTCGCCGGGTGATCGTGGTGGCCGAGCTGCTGGCCGACGCGCACGCCGAGCGGGTGTGCGTGGGCGCCGGGCCCGAGTCGGACCGCACCACGGTGTCCACCTGGGTGTGGCCGGAGATGGACGGTCGGGTGCCGCCGGCGGCGGTGCGGATCGTCGGCGTGCTGGCGGTGGCCCGCCACTGGCGGACCGCGCTGGCCTCGGCGGTGCCGTTCGCCCGGTTCGGCAACGCCGCGGCGGTGCTGCCGTCCTCGGTCGCGTTCACCCACGACTACCTGGCCAACTGCCTGCCGCGGGTGCGGCGCCACGGGGTGTCGGTGCTGCTCGCCGACGACGAGCTGAACCTGTCCACGGACGTGGCCGGCCGCAACGAGACGGTGCCCGTCGAGGACACCGCCACCACCCGTTGGGTGAACGAGCTGGTCTACGAGCAGGTGCTGGCGACCGCGTCCTGATCTACGGTCTCACCATGCGGGTGGTGATCGCGGGAGGACACGGCAAGATCGCGTTGTCGACGCAGCGGCTGTTGGCCGCGCGGGGTGACGGGGCCACGGCGCTGGTGCGCAACCCCGACCACTTCGACGACGTGCGGGCAGCGGGCGGGGACCCCGTGCTGTGCGACCTGGAGGCGGCGGACGTCGCCTCGGTCGCCGGGCACCTGGCGGGCGCGGACGCGGTGCTGTTCGCCGCCGGCGCGGGGCCGGGCAGCGGGGTGGCGCGCAAGGACACCGTCGACCGGGCCGCCTCGGCGTTGTTGGCCGACGCCGCCGAACGGGCGGGCGTGCGGCGGTTCGTGCAGATCAGCAGCACCGGTATCGGGCGGACCACGGGTGACGAGGTGTTCGACGCCTACCTCAGGGCGAAGGGCGCCGCGGAGGACGACCTGCGCGAGCGGGACCTCGACTGGACGATCCTGCGCCCCGGTCGGCTGACCGACGACGAGCCCACCGGGTTGGTGGCGCTGTCCGAGGAGCCGGTGCGCGGCGACGTGCCGCGCGCCGACGTGGCCGCCGTGGTGGTGGCGATCCTCGACCGGCCCGGCACGGTGCGGCGCACCTACGAACTGGTCTCCGGGGACGTCCCGATCGCGGACGCGTTCTAGCCGAGCACCCGGACCAGGTGGTCGTTGGCGAACTTGCCGGTGGGGTCCACCTCGTCCCGGACCCGGCGGAAGTCGTCGAAGCGCGGGTAGCGCCCGCGCAGGGTGTCGGCGGTCAGCGAGTGCAGCTTGCCCCAGTGGGGCCGCCCGCCGACGGCGTTCGCGATCCGCTCGAACGCGTCGAAGTACTGCCGGTGCGGCATCCCCAGGTACTGGTGGACGGCGACGTAGGCGGTGTCGCGCCCGTGCGCGGTGGACAGCCAGATGTCGTCGGCGCGGGCGACCCGGACCTCGACCGGCACGATCACGCCGTGGTCCAGGCGGGGCACGAGGGCCCGCAGCTCGCGCAGCACGTCGTGCAGCGCGGCCCGCGGCACGGCGTACTCGGTCTCGACGAAGCGGACGCGGCGGGGCGTGACGAACACGCGGTGGGAGACGTCCCGGTAGACGCGTTCGGAGACCACGGCGCCGCAGAGGCGGTTGAGGGTCCGGGTGGTGGCGGGCACGGCCCTGGCCAGGCGGCAGACCAGGCCGAACGCGCCGTTCTCCACGACCTCGTACTCGTAGAGGCGGCGGGCCGCCGAGAGGGGCGCCGCCGGCTCGTCCGTGCGGTTGTTGCGCTTGAGGATGACCCGGTCGGCGTGCGGGAACCAGTGGAACTCCACGTGGTCCTCGGTGGCCGTGAGGTGGTCGAACTCCTCCAGCACGGCGTCGAGGCGGGCCGGCGACTCGCGGGCGTGCAGCACGAAGGCGGGCACGCAGCGCAGGGTGACCGCGCTGATCACGCCCAGCGCGCCCAGGCCGACGCGGGCGGCGTGGAACAGGTCGGGGTCCTGCTCGGCGGAGCAGGTGGCGATCGTGCCGTCGGCCAGCACGAGTTCGAGCGCGGCCACCTGGGTGGCCAGGCCGCCCAGCGCCGCGCCGGTGCCGTGGGTGCCGGTGGAGATGGCGCCCGCGACGGTCTGGGCGTCGATGTCGCCGAGGTTGGGCAGGGCCAGGCCGAGGTGGTCGAGCAGGGCGTTGAGCTGCCGCAGCGTGGTACCCGAGCGGACCGTGACGAGGTCGCCGGACACGTCGGTGATGCCGGTCCAGTCGGTCAGGTCCACGGCGACGCCGGGCGCCACCGCGATGGCGGTGAACGAGTGCCCGCTGCCGCGGGGGCGCACGGCGGACGCCCCCGCGACCACCTCGGCCAGCTCGTCCCGGCTCGCCGGGCGCTCCACGCGGTGCGGGTTCGCGGACGCCGTGCGCGCCCAGTTGGTCCACGGTGTCCCCACGTCCCACCTCCGGGTTGTCACCGTAGGTGAATGGCTTTCACCTTTCAAGTACGGTAGGTCCATGCGCACGTCCTTTGATGCCGCGACCAAGGGGTTCGACCCGCCGTTCGCGGTCGTGGACCTGGACGCCTTCGACCACAACGCGGACGACCTCGTGCGCCGCGCCGGCGGTCGCCCCATCCGGGTGGCCAGCAAGTCGGTGCGGGTGCGCGCGCTGCTGGAACGGGTGCTCGCGCGGCCCGGGTACGCGGGGGTGATGTGCTACTCGCTGCCCGAGGCGCTGTGGCTGTCGGACGAGGACCTGTCCGACGACCTGCTGGTCGCCTACCCGACCGTGGACGTCGAGGCGCTGCGGCGGCTGGCCGCGGACGACAAGGCGCGGGCGCGGGTCACGGTCGTGGTGGACTCGGTCGAGCACCTGGACGTCGTGCGGGCCGCGCTGGGCGCGGACCACCCCGAGGTCCGGGTCTGCCTGGAGCTGGACGTGTCCTGGCGCCCGCTGCCGGGCCTGCACGTCGGGCCCCGGCGCTCGCCCGTGCACACCGCGCGCGACGCGGGCGCGCTGGCCCGGGAGATCGTGCGGCGGAAGGGGTTCCGGCTGGTCGGGGTGATGGCCTACGAGGGCCAGGTAGCCGGGCTGGGCGACCGGCCGCCGGGCAAGCCGGTGCGCGGCGCGGTCCTGCGGTGGATGCAGCGGCGCTCGGTCGACGAGCTGGTCGAGCGGCGCTCGGCTGCGGTGCGCGCGGTGCGCTCGGTCGCCGACCTGGAGTTCGTCAACGGCGGCGGCACGGGCAGCCTGGAGGTCACGGCCGCGGACCCCGCGGTGACCGAGCTGGCCGCCGGGTCGGGGCTGATCGGGCCGACGCTGTTCGACGGCTACCGGGGGTTCCGGCCGCGGCCCGCGGCGCTGTTCGCGCTGCCCGTGGTGCGGAGGCCGGCGCCCGGGGTGGCCACGCTGTTCGCGGGCGGCTACGTCGCGTCGGGCACGGCGACCGCCGACCGCCAGCCCACCCCGTACCTGCCGGTGGGGCTGAAGCTGCTGCCGCTGGAGGGCGCGGGCGAGGTGCAGACCCCGGTGGTCGGCCGGGCGGCGGACTCGCTGCGCCCCGGCGACCGGGTGTGGTTGCGGCACGCCAAGGCGGGCGAGCTGGCGGAGCGCTTCACCCACTACCACCTCGTGCGAGGCGACGTGGTCGAGCGGACCGTGCCCACCTACCGGGGCGAGGGGCGGTGCTTCGGCTAGGCCGGCATCCGGGTCGACAGGTAGCCCCGGACCATGGCCTTGGCCTCGTCCAGGATCTTCGGGTCGCCCGCGGCGTCCCGGCGGAACGCCAGGTTCAGCACGCCGTCCGCGGCCTCGACCGCGATGGAGATCGGCAGCTGGATCTCGTCGAGCGGGATCCCGAACTTCGCCGAGATCATCTCGGCGATGCGGTCGGAGATGACGGTGTTGTTGTCGCGGCGGTCGTCCAGCAGCCGCATGTCGACCACGTCGCCGAAGTGCAGCCGGGAGAACGCGGGCACCTCGCGGTGCATCTGGACGTAGACGTCGAAGATCGAGTCGACGGCGTCCCACCAGTGCTCCAGCGTGGTCGAGCCGAAGCGACCGTCCACCGTCTGGATGAACTTCTCCAGGTTGCGCAGGGTCAGCGCCTGCACGACGGCCCGCTTGTCGGGGAAGAACTGGTACAGCGAGCCGACCGCGACGCCCGCGCGTTCGGCGATCAGTGTCGTGGTCACCCCGTCGTAGCCGACCTCCTCGATGAGCTGGGCGCAGGCTTCGAGCATGCGCTCGACGCGCTTGGCGCTGCGCTGCTGCACCGGTTGGCGGCGCAGCGGGGTCGTACTGGTCACGGCGACTCCTGCGAAATGGACTGCGGGATTCCATAGTGCCCGCTTCGGGCCGCGCGCACTTCACTTCGCGGCGCAACACGCCTACGATCCGAATCACTTTCATGTTTGGGAGGCCCGAGTGACCCTGCCCGACGAGTTCCTGTGGGGTGTGTCGACGTCGGCGTTCCAGGTCGAGGGCGCGTTCACCGCGGCGGGCAGGCGGCCGTCGGTGTGGGACGCGTTCCCCGCGGCCGGGGGCCGGGACGCCTCGGTCGCCTGCGACCACTACCACCGCTACCGCGAGGACGTCGCGCTCATGAGGTCGCTGGGCGTCGGCGCCTACCGGTTCTCGATCTCCTGGCCCCGCGTGCTGGCCGGTGACCTGGGGTTCTACGACCGGCTCGTGGACGAGCTGCTGGCGGCCGGCATCGCGCCGGTGGTCACGCTGTACCACTGGGACACGCCGGTCGAGGTCGAGGAGGCGGGCGGGTGGTTGTCGCGGGACACCACCGGGCGGTTCGCCGACTTCGCGACCGAGGTCGGCGAGCGGCTGGCCGACCGGGTGGCGCTGTGGATCCCGGTCAACGAACCGGCCATGGTCACCCTGCTGGGCTACGCCACCGGGCAGCACGCGCCGGGCAAGGCGCTGCTGTTCGACGCGCTGCCCGTCGCGCACCACCTCAACCTGGGGCACGGCCTGGCCGTGGCCGCGCTGCGCGCCGCCGGCGCCCGCGCCGTGGGCACGGCCAACAACCACACGCCGGTGTGGGGCGACGACGAGCCCGCCGTCGCGGCCTACTCCGACCTGCACAACTGGCTGTTCGCCGACCCGCTGCTGGCCGGCCGGTACCCCGCGTGGCTCGCCGAGCTGATGCCCGTGCGCGACGGCGACCTGGAGGTCACGTCCGCGCCGCTCGACTTCTACGGGGTGAACTACTACAACCCGACGCGCGTGCGGGCGCCCTCCGGGGGCAACCCGCTGCCGTTCGAGCTGGTGGACATCACCGAGCACCCGCGGACCGGGTTCGGGTGGCCGGTGGTGCCCTCGGGGCTCACCGAGATGATCACTTTGTTGCGGAATCGCTTTGTCGACTTGCCTCCCGTCTACGTGACCGAGAGCGGGTGCAGCTACGAGCACTCGATCGAGGACGCCGAGCGGATCGCATACCTGGAGGGGCACGTGGACGCCGCGCTGGAGGCGGGCGTGCGCGGCTACTTCGTGTGGTCGCTGATGGACAACTTCGAGTGGGACTCCGGGTACTCGCAGCGGTTCGGCCTGGTCCACGTCGACTACGAGACCCTCGAACGCACCCCGCGCGCCTCCTTCGGGTGGTACCGCGATCGGATCCGGCGGTGACCACGGAGGCGCTGGCCGAACCGGTCGCCCCCGTCCGCCGGTCCTGGATGGCGCTGCTGTTCCTGGCCAACCTCGGGCTGTGGCTGGCGATCTACGCGCCGATCCAGGTGCTGCTGCCGCGCCAGGCCGAGCTGCTCGACGCCGGGGCCAAGGAGGCGGTGTTCGGGCTGGTCACCGGCGTGGGCGCGATGGTGGCGCTGGTGGCGAACCCGCTGGTCGGCCTGGCCTCGGACCGCACCACGTCCCGGTTCGGCAGGCGGCACCCCTGGACGCTGGCCGGCGCGCTGGTCGGCGCGACCGGCCTGGTCGTGCTGGCCTCGGCGGCGTCGATCGCGGCGGTCGCGGTGGGGTGGTGCCTGGTGCAGGCGGGCCTGAACGGGATGCTCGCGTCGCTGACCTCGGCCGTGCCCGACCGGGTGCCGGTGCGGCAGCGGGCGAAGGTCGGCGGGCTGGTCGGCGTCTCGCAGATGCTCGGCACCGTGCTGGGCGCGGTCGTGGTGACCGCGCTGGTCACCGGCCTGGGCGCGGGCTACCTGGCGTGCGCCGCGGTCGTGGTGGCGGGCGCGCTCGCGTTCGTGCTGGTCACGCCCGACGTGCGGCTGCCGGCCGGCCACCGGCCCCCGCTGCGGTGGCGCGAGCTGTGGGTCTCGCCCCGCGCGCACCGGGACTTCGCGTGGGCGTGGTGCGCGCACTTCACGATCAACCTCGGGAACGCGTTCGGCACCCTGTACCTGCTGTACTTCCTCGACGACGTGGTGCGCCACCCGTCGCCCGAGGACGGCCTGCTGGTGCTGATGCTGCTCTACGGCGTCGCGCTCGCCGCGGGCGCGTGGTGGTTCGGCGTGCGCTCCGACCGCACCGGCCGCCGCCGGCCCTACGTGCTGGTGTCGGCCGGCGTGATGGCGGTGGCGGCGCTGCTGCTGGCCGCCTGGCCGACGTGGGTGGCGGCGCTGGTCGCCGCGCCGCTGCTCGGCGTCGGGTTCGGCGGGTACTGGGCGGTCGCGCTGGCCCTGCTCACCCAGGTGCTGCCGGCCGCGACCGACCGGGCCAAGGACCTCGGCGTGCTCAACATCGCGAACTCGCTGCCCCAGGTCCTGGCACCGCTGCTGGCCACCGCGATCCTGGGCGCGACGGCCGGCTACCGCGGCTTGTTCGCGGCCTCGGCGGTCGCCACGCTGTGCGCGGCCGCGTTCGTGACCCGGGTCCGTTCGGTGGCGTGAAAGGGGACAGGCGTGAGGTTGACCGGCAGGACCGTCCTGGTGACGGGCGCGTCGCAGGGCATCGGCCTCGCGACCGCGCGGACGCTCGCGAGGAGCGGTTCGGTTGCACTGCTCGTGGCCCGCGGCGCCGAAGCGCTCGACGAGCAGGTCGAGCGGATCACCGCGATCGGCGGCCGTGCCGCCGCGCTGCCCGCCGACCTCGCGGACACCGCCCAGGTCGACGCGCTCGTCGCACGGGTCCTGCGCGAGTACGGGCCGCCGGACGTGCTGGTCAACAACGCGGGTGTCGGCCGCTGGCTGTTCCTCGACGACACCCCGGCCGCGGAGCTGACCGGCATGATCGCCCTCCCGTTCGGGGCGGCATTGCACCTGACCAGGGCTTTCCTGCCCGGGATGCGGGCGCGGGGCAGCGGTCGGGTCGTCGTGGTGAACTCGCCGGTGTCCCGGCTGCCGATCCCCGGCGCCACCGGCTACGCCGCGTCCCGCTACGCCCTGCGCGGGCTCACCGCCGCGCTCCGGCTCGACCTGCGCGGCACCGGCGTCGGCGTGACCGAGGTGATCCCCGGCAAGGTGAGCAGCCGCTACTTCGCCAACAACCCCGGTGCGGAGGAGCGCATCCCCCTCGTCGCCCGGCTCATCCCGACCGTGTCGCCCGAAGAGGTGGCATCGCGGATCGCGCGGGCGGTCGAGCGGGAGCGCGACGAGGTGGTCTTCCCCTGGCAGTTGAAGGCGTTCGAGGTGAGCGGGCGGCTGTTCCCCGGCCTGACGTCCTACCTGGCCTGGCGCACCGGGACGCGCCGCTAGCGCTCCCGCATCGCGGGACCCGGCGACCGCCCGTCGCTCGAAAACGGTCGCTCGTCGCATCGAAACCGGAATTTCGCCCTCGGGCGAACCAGCCGGACGTGGAACCGGCCCCGATGCCCGCGCGGGTGGAGCGGACATCGGGGCCGACGTGGTGCCCGCGGACCAGTGCCGGTCGGGGAGGGAAGGTGTGCACAACACCGGCCCGCGGATGTCTGTGGGGTCGTACCCGGTTCAGTTGTTTCGGCCGGCCGGCGGTCCGTTCGTCGCGGTCGGGGGTTCGCACGTCCCGGACCGCCGGCCAGTAGGCGGGTGCTCGACCTGGTCGCGTCGGGGGAACGACAGGTCGGGGCCGCCCGTCAGTGGGCTCGGGCGATCACCCCGCGGCGCGACCGGGTGACAGGAGGCGTCACCGGCGCCGACCGGAGGTGCCGAGCCGGGCGCGGGGCCAAACCGCCCGCGACCAGGTGTTCGTACGCGGCGCGCCACACCGAGCAAGGGCTCTTCTGCTGCCGCCACCGTCCGGAGCACTCGGGGCAGTTGCCCTTCTCGTCCGGTTCGTGCGCGGCGAGCAGGGCCCGCCACCCCTCGGTCAGCCGGGGGAGCTCGGACCGGGCCACCGACAGGAGGGACGGGGCGTCGGCCTCGTTGGCCAGCTCGGTGAGCAGGTCCAAGCGTTCCCACACCGCGTTGCGAAGAACTTGTCCGAGGATCTCGTCCACCGAAACGTCACCGTCACCTTTCCGCCTGCTCGGCGGCCTCACGCAGCGCGGCCCTGAGCTGTACGAGTTGATCGGCCGACAGCACCGCCGTCTCCCCGGGAGGGCCGACCAGGACCACGCGGCCCCGGTCGACCATCACGGTGAGGCAGCGCTCCCGGTCGACCACGTCACTGCAGCGAACCCGCCACCAGTGACGTCGCCCGGTCGTGCCGCGCCATCCGGAGCCGAGGTCGGTCGGCCCCTGGACGGACGTCGGAGCCGGAGCGGGAACGGTCGTGGTGGCGGCGCGCGCGGACCGACCTGTGGTGGTCCCCGTCCGCTCGACCAGCTCCACGACGTTTCCTCTCCGTGCTCGCTCGCTTACCGGAACCCAGATTGCGAGAATTCAAGCCGGATCGGGATGTCACAGCGCTGGCCGGTGGCCGTTCCACGGTGAACGGTCAGCGGAGTTCGGCAGGGCCGATCAGCCTCGCCGATCGGTACTTCTCGCGGTTGGGGGAGTCCCCTACTCTGCCGTTGACGCCCAAAGGACTGTGAGGGGGCGCAATTGAACACCATCGGTTCGCCGAGCTCTCCTGTTACACCAGACGTCTGGGACCAGCAGGAGATGCGGGACGCGCTGGCCAAGCGCGAGATCAGCACGGTCTACCGGCTGCTCCGCAGGCACGGCGTGTCGCAGCGCCAGATCGCGGCGCTGACGGGCCAGTCGCAGTCCGAGGTCTCGGAGATCCTCAAGGGACGACAGGTCATGGCCTACGACGTCCTCGCGCGGATCGCCCAGGGCCTGGGCGTCCCCAGGGGGTACATGGGTCTCGCTTACGACGAGGCCACGGCAGTGCGGGTGGCCGCCACGGCGGACTCACCCCATTCTGAGGAGGACGAGTCGGTGAAGCGAAGGAAGTTCCTCGCGCACGCCGCCGCCATCACCGTCGGCGCGGCCGTGTTCGGTACGGACTCCGGGTCTTGGGCTTCATCGCCCGCGCAGACACCGGCCCCAGGCCGCATCGGCATGACCGACGTCCGGCAGGTGGAGGCCGCGACGCGAGCCCTGCGCACGCTCGACTACCAGTACGGCGGCGGCTCGTGCCGCGACGCCGTGGTCGCCCAGCTCTCGTGGGGCCAGCAGATGCTCGGCGCCAACGCCACCGAGCTGGTCAAGGAGCGCCTCTACGTCGCCCTCGCCGACCTGCACAACCTCGCCGGCTGGACGTCCTTCGACACCGGTCTGTACGACTCGGCCCGCAACCACTTCGGCCAGGCGCTCGGGCTCGCCAAGCAGGGCAAGAAGGAAGAGCTGGTCGCCAACATCCTCTACCGGATGGGCCGCGTCTACCTGCACCAGGACGCGCCCGACGACGCGCTGAAGGTGTTCCAGCTCGGCCAGCTCGCCGCGCAGAACTCCGGCTCGGAGCTGGCGGTGGGCATCCTGTGCGCCAACGAGGCGTGGGCCTACGCGAAGATGGGCTCCGACGACCAGGCGCTCAAGCTGCTCGGCCGGGCGCGCGACGAGTTCGCCCGCGCCAACGTCGCCGAGGCGCCCGCGTGGGCCAAGTTCTTCGACGCCAACGACCTGTCCGCGATGATCGGCACGGTCCACACCGAGCTGGCGCAGATGGTCGACGCGAAGAAGTACACCCGCACCGCGATCCCCGCCCTGACCAAGGCGATCAGCGGCTACGGCGAGGACATGAGCCGCAGCCGGTCGTTCAACCTCACCTCGCTGTCGATCAACCACCTGCTCGACGGCGACATCGACCACGGCGCCCGCCTCGGCCGGCAGGCGATCGAGCTGTCCGAGGGCCTCAAGTCCGTGCGGACCAAGGACCGGATGAAGCCGCTCCTGCGCGAGGCCGAGAAGCGGCGGAACAACCCCAATGCCCGCGAGCTGGCTGAACGCGTCGCCAGGTTCACCGGCAGCGACAGCGCTGCCTGAACCGCGGCACGCGGCCCCGGACGGCAGGTTCACCCATGCCGCGCTGACCGACGTGCTGCGGCGGCTGTGCGAGCGGCTGGGCCTGGCGCACCGGGACGCGCGGCTGGTCAAGTTCACCAGCAACGCGGTGTTCGAGCTGCCCCGCGACCGGGTCGTGGTGCGGATCATCGGGTCGATGAAGCTGCGCCACCGCGCGCACAAGGTGGTCGAGGTCGCGCGGTGGCTCGCGGCCCACGACGTGCCCGCGGTGCGCCTGGTCGAGGGCGTCCACCAGCCGTTGGCCGTCGGCGAGCACCTGGCCACCGTCTGGCACACCGTGCCCGCGTCCGGCCCGCCGGTCGACGGCCGCGACCTGGGGCGGGTGCTGCGCCAGGTCCACGCGCTGCCCGAACCCGGGTTCGACCTGCCGCGGTGGGCGCCGCTGGACGACGTGCGCAGGCGCATCGCCGACGCCGAGGAGCTGGCCGACGACGACCGCCGGTTCCTGGAGGACCGGGTCGCCGAGCTGGAGGACCGCCTGGTCGACCTGCGGACGGCGCTGCCCCAGGGCGTGCTGCACGGCGACGCGCACCTGGGCAACCTCATCCCCAGCCCGTCCGGGCCGGTGATCTGCGACTTCGACTCCACCAGCATCGGCCCGCGCGAGTGGGACCTGAGCACCCTGCCGGTCGGCGTCGCCCGCTTCGGGCACCCCGCCGAGTGGTACCGGCAACTGGCCGACGAGTACGGCTTCGACGTCGTCCGGTGGGCCGGGTTCCCGGTGTTGCGCGAGGTCAGGGAGCTGAAGTTGACCACGAGCGTGCTGCCGATCATGCGCAGCCACCCGGACGTGGCCCCGGAGCTGAAGTCCCGGCTCAGGGCGTTGCGCCGGGGCGACACCACGACCCCCTGGACGCCATACCGCTGATGACCGGGGCGTGGGGGAACGAACCGGTAACGCTCGCGGCTCGTGTTGCGACCAAGGCAACGACGGGATTGCGGGACGGGGGGCGACGTGGTCGGAAACCTGCCGGTGGTGAAGCGCCGGCGCGCGAGGCGGGCCCTGAAGGCCGCCCGCATGATCGACGAGGTCGTCGACACCCAGCTGCCGCTGCTCGCCTCGTTCGACGAGGAGCGCCGCCGCCGCTCGGCCGACTACCTGGCGGAGCTGGTCAAGCTCGCCCAGGACTACCGCTACTTCGCCAACGGCTGGATCGACGCGGCCGAACTGGACCGCCGAGGCCGCCGCACCGTGACCCAGCTCACCGAACTCCGCGCGAACCCTTCACGGCGACTGATCGCCGACTAGGTCGTTCGGCGCAGCTCGGCGCGCTGAACGGACCACTCACCGACGCGGCGCCGACACGGCACCGGCTCGGCCCAGTCCCAGGCCGACCCTTGGCCTCAGACCGGCCCCGGCCTTAGGGCGGCCTCAGGCCGGCCCAGCGCCAGCCCCGGACCGGCCAGCCCCAGCGCCGGCCTGGCCCAGCGCCGGCCTGGCCCAGCGCCGGCCTGGCCCAGCGCCGGCCTGGCCCAGCGCCGGCCTGGCCCAGCGCCGGCCTG